>CAVBFV010000022.1:0-21353 GCA_963594575.1 Lachnospiraceae bacterium
GCGACAACGCACATGTTGTCTACTTCTTTAGAATAGATCATATTCGCTAAATTTTATATTAATGAATATTATAAGTATAAAGTTCTGTACTTAATTCATATTGTTTTGCTGAAACATCGGTGCCATCACCTCAATTCCGAGCACAAAAGTACAAAAAAAATCCGGAAAATACCTAAAATTGGGTATTCTTTTTAACTCTTTAACCTAATATTTAGATTTTTTCTTGGGTTTATGCACAATTTCATGTATCTTTGCAAACTGAAAATTGCAATTTTGTAGATTATGATCGAAGTAAAGATAAACGATGCCAAGCTTCAGCAGGCTGCCGAGGCGGGCATGGATGAATTTGTAAAGGCTTTCGTGGACGCTATCCGCGAAGCGATTGGTGGTGAACTGACTGCCGAAACCATGGCGCAGCTCAACAGCGACCAGATTACTCTTCTGGCTTGGGATATCCTGCATGAGGAGATGATGGATGGCGGAATGGTTCAGCTCATACATAACGGCTATGGTGCTTTTCTCTGGAAGAATCCTACCGACAAGGCGTTTAAAAACTGGGGATTGACAGATCTCGCCAAACTCATCAAGAAGAGTCATTTCCTGTATAAAACAAACCATGAGGAGATTGAGCGCGATCTGACCGATGAGGAGTTTATGGCGCTCTATGAGAAATTTCCGGAGTTTGATGATTTTGACGATGAGTTCGTTGAGAACGAAGAAGAGTGGACCAGCAAGGTTGCCTTCTACATCGATGATCATATCGACAATTTCTGCGAAATTGTCAAACTATAAACTTATAATACATTATTATATATATGAACAAGCAAGAACAGGAACTCCGTAAGAAGAGTCCGATACAGATACGCAACAAGAAGGCTTCGTTCGAGTACTTCTTCGTTGATACTTATACCGCAGGCATTGTGCTTACGGGTACAGAGATAAAGTCAATCCGTGGCGGAAAGGCTTCGCTGGTAGATTGTTATTGCGATTTCTATCAGGGCGAACTTTGGGTCAAGGGAATGAACATCTCTCCTTATTTCTATGGTTCTTTCAGCAATCATGAAGCCCGCCGCGACCGCAAACTGCTCCTTACCAAGCGCGAATTGCGCCGTCTTGAGGAGGATAGCAAGCAGCCCGGTTTCACCATCGTTCCAACCCTTATCTTTATCGATAATCACGGTAGAGCCAAGGTGGACATTGCCCTCTGCAAGGGTAAGAAGGAGTATGACAAGCGCCAGACCCTGAAGGAGAAGGAAGACAGAAGAGAGATGGATAGAGCGATCAAGCATTTTTAGACAATGAAGAATTTAAGAGAGATTGTGAAGGAGAAGATTCTGATTCTCGATGGTGCCATGGGTACTGAGATTCAGAAGTATAATCTTACAGAAGAAGACTTCAGAGGCGAGCGGTTCCGCGATTTGCCGGGCATGATGAAGGGCAACAACGATATGCTCAACATCACTCGTCCTGATGTGATATCTGATATTTACCGACGCTACCTGGAGGCTGGCGCCGATATTATTACTGCGAATACTTTTTCGTGCCAGCGCATTTCACAGGCTGATTATCACCTGGAGAACTGCGCCCGCGAAATGGCATTCGAGGGTGCACGACTGGCACGTATCGAATGCGATAAGTATTCTACACCTGATAAACCACGCTTCGTAGCCGGAGACGTGGGACCAACCAACAAGACTTGCTCCATGAGTCCGGACGTCAGCAATCCTGCCGCCCGCGAGATTACCTACGATGAACTTTTCACCGATGTATGCGAACAGGTGGACGGACTTATCGAAGGTGGTGCCGACGTGATTCTCATCGAAACCATTTTTGATACGCTCAACTGCAAGGCGATGATAGACGCAGCGCTCACCATGATGGAGAAACATGGAGTAGAACTGCCTATCATGATCAGTCTTACGGTGAGTGATCTGGCGGGCAGAACGCTCAGCGGTCAGACTGTAGATGCTTTCCTAGCTTCGCTTTCTCCTTATCCTATCTTCTCTGTCGGCATGAACTGTGCCTTTGGTGCTCCTCAGATGAAGCCTTTCATCGAACACATGGCTCAGGTTGCACCTTATTATATTAGTGCGCATCCTAATGCCGGTTTACCTAACGAGATGGGCGAATATGACGAGACAGCCGAATCGATGGCTCCGCAAATAGCCGAATTCATCGATGAAGGCATCGTGAACATCATAGGCGGATGCTGCGGTACAAGTCCTGAATTCATCGCTCATTACGCCCGTATAGCTGAGGGTAAGAAGCCGCACCAGGTGGTGGAGAAACCTAAGTATATGTGGCTCTCGGGATTAGACCTTCTGCAGGTCGATGATTCCGTACATTTGCCGGTTGACGCCAGTCGGTTTGTCAACGTTGGCGAACGCTGTAACGTAGCTGGTAGCAGGAAGTTCCTGCGTTTGATTAACGAAAAGAATTATGAAGAAGCCATCGGTATTGCCAGAAAGCAAGTGGCTGATGGAGCGGCTGTCGTTGACGTGAATATGGACGATGGTTTGCTCGATGCGAAAGCCGAGATGGTTAATTTCCTGAATATGATTGCAGCCGAACCAGACATTGCGAAGGTTCCGGTGATGATCGACTCTTCCAAATGGGACGTCATAGTGGCTGGCTTGAAGTGCTGCCAGGGCAAGTGTATTGTCAATTCCATCAGTTTGAAGGAGGGTGAGGAAGTATTCCTTTCTCATGCCCGCGATGTGTTGCGCTATGGTGCGGCCGTTGTTGTGATGTGTTTTGATGAAGTAGGACAGGCTACCACTTTCGAGCGCCGCATCGAGATAGCAGAACGTGCTTATCATCTTCTGGTAGACAAGTTGGGCATGAATCCGCTCGATATCATCTTCGACCCGAACGTACTTGCCATAGCTACCGGTATGGAGGAGCATGATAATTATGCTGTTGAGTTCATCCGCGCAACGGAGTGGATTCATCAGAATCTGCCTGGCGCACATGTCAGCGGAGGTGTCAGTAACCTCTCGTTCTCATTCCGTGGCAATACTTATATCCGTGAGGCTATCCATTGTGTTTTTCTGCATCATGCCCAGCAAGTAGGTATGGACTTTGGTATTGTAAATGCCAAAGCCAGAATGGATTACAATAAAATTCCTGAAGAACAGCTCCATCTCATCGAGGATGTGGTGCTGAATAGGAGAAAAGGCGCAGCTGACGAACTTATCGAGCTTGCGGCAGAGATAAAAGCCCAGGCTGATGCTGCCAAGGCTGCAGCCAAGGCAGGAGGTGTAGCTCCCAAGAAACCTGCTGCGCCGGAATGGCGAAAGGAGAGTGTGGAAGAGCGTCTGAAGTATGCGCTGCGCAAGGGTATCACCGATTTCCTGCAGCAGGATATTGATGAAGCACTTGCCAAATATCCTCATGCCGTAAACGTAATCGAGGGGCCTCTGATGGACGGCATGAATCTGGTAGGCGAACTGTTCGGAAAAGGCGAAATGTTCCTGCCACAGGTTGTAAAGACGGCTCGCACGATGAAATCGGCTGTTTCTATCCTTCAGCCTCATATCGAGGCTGAAAAACAGGGTGGAGCAACAACTGCCGGCAAGATTCTGATGGCAACCGTGAAGGGCGATGTTCATGATATCGGAAAGAACATCGTCTGCGTGGTTATGTCATGTAACAATTACGAAATCATCGACTTAGGTGTGATGGTTCCAGCCGAACAGATTGTACAGAAAGCTATCGATGAAAAGGTAGATGCAATCGGTTTGAGCGGACTTATCACCCCTTCGCTTGAAGAAATGGTTCATGTGGCCCGAGAAATGCAGAAGGCTGGTTTGCGCATTCCTATCATGGTAGGTGGGGCAACGACGAGCGAACTGCATGTGGCTCTGAAGATTGCGCCTGAATATGACGGACCGGTCATCTGGGTGAAGGACGCATCGCTCAATGCCGGAATCTGTGCCCGATTCCTCAACGAGGCAGAATGCCCTAAGTTTGAGGCGGAACTGAAGGAGCGCTACGAGAAACTTCGCCAGGACTATCACGAAGAGCAGGCTAAGATAGCCTCGCTCTCAGAGGCTAGAAAGAACAAGCTGGAGCTGTTCTGACAAGATAAAGAATACAACGTTTTTAGGATACTTATATGATTAAAACTGTGATTTTTGATATGGGTGGTGTTATCATCACCCTCGACGAGAATGAGGCAGGCAAACGTTTCATTGAGTTGGGTATGAAGGAGTTTGCGGAGAAGATGGACCCTTATAAGCAGGTTGGCTTGAACGGCCAGCTGGAAGAGGGCAAGATTTCCGAGGAGGAATACCGTAGGGAAGTGAGCAGGAAGATTGGCCGCGAGGTGACCTTCGAGGAACTGCAGCATTGCTGGCTGGGCTACATGAAGGAAATTCCAGAACGCAATCTGGTTACTCTCCGCAATCTGAAGAAGCAGGGCTACCGTGTGGTCTTGCTCAGCAACACCAACCCTTATGTTTCAGCTTGGGTAGACAGCGAGGCGTTCTCTGGCGACGGTCATCCTATCGGCGATTATTTCGATGCGATGTATCGGTCTTATGAAGTAAAGTATATGAAGCCGGATGAGAATTTCTTCCGTTATGTCCTTTCTCAGGAACACATTCTGCCTGAAGAATGCCTGTTTATTGATGACGGTCCCCGCAACTGCTGTTCAGCCTCAGAGATGGGCCTGTTTACTTATTGTCCGCAGAATGGCGAAGACTGGTGCGATAAGATTTACGAGCATTTGAAGTAATTATTTGTGGTGATTATTTGCGCTAAAATGCAAATAATTGCCATTTTATTTTGTGCTCTGCAATAAAAAATGTACTTTTGCAGTCGCAAATATTAAATACATAATACAATGATTAAGAAGAAAAGATGGCATTGCTTGCCAGGTCAGCCTCTAACAGAGCTCGACAAGCAGGTGATGTTTTGGGAAAACAAGGGTAAACTTGTTCCTACCCGTGACTTGATTAAAACTCCAGAACAGATAGAAGGCATCCGCAAGAGTGGTGTCGTAAATACCGGTTGTCTCGATGCGGTAGCAGAGATGATCCGTCCGGGAATCAACACTCAGGAGATTGATGATCTCTGCATGCAGTATTGCAAGGATCACAATGCCATTCCTGCGTGCCTCAACTACGAGGGTTATCCTAAGAGCGTTTGTACTTCTATCAACGAAGTGGTTTGCCATGGTATTCCTAAGGAAGAGGATGTGCTCGAGGAGGGCGACATCATCAATGTTGACATGACAACCATCGTAGATGGCTACTATGCTGACGCCAGCCGTATGTTCATTGTTGGCGGCAAGACTACTCCTGAGAAGGAGCAGCTGGTTCGCGTAGCCAAGGAATGTCTGGAAATCGGTATGGAAGTTGCCAAGCCTTATTCGTTTGTAGGTGATATCGGTCATGCTATCGAGAAGCATTGCAAGAAGTATGGTTATGGTGTGGTTCGCGATCTTTGCGGTCATGGTGTAGGTTGCCAGTTCCATGAAGAGCCTGAGGTTCTTCACTATGGTCATAGAGGCACGGGCATGCTGCTCGTTCCGGGCATGGTGTTCACCATTGAGCCAATGATTAACATGGGTACCTGGCAGGTATTCCTCGATGCGGACGATCCATACGGATGGGAAGTAATTACCGGCGATGAGAAACCATCTGCCCAGTGGGAGCACACACTCGTGATGACTGAGACGGGGGTAGAGGTTTTGACATACTAGTGTTAGTTAATAGTTGATAGTTTATAGTTAATAGGGCATTCTTGCTTGCATCTCATGGATAAGGTTGTTTATGCTATAAACTATAAATTATAAATTATAAACTTTGATATAATGAAGGATATATATATATTAGGTATAGAGAGCAGCTGCGACGATACCTCTGCCGCAGTGCTCAAGAATGGTGTGCTGCTGAGCAATGTAACCGCCTCTCAGGAGGTTCACAAGGCTTATGGCGGAGTTGTTCCAGAGTTGGCTTCCCGTGCTCATCAGCAGAATGTGGTTCCAGTCGTAGACCAGGCTATCGCCCGTGCCGGCATCAAGAAGGAAGATCTTTCAGCCGTAGCCTTCACCCGTGGTCCGGGTCTGATGGGCTCGCTTCTCGTGGGTGTGAGTTTTGCCAAGGGATTCGCCCGCTCGCTCAATATTCCGATGATAGATGTAAACCATCTGCAGGGTCATGTGATGGCTCATTTCATCAAGGAGAGCGATGATGACCAGAGCGCACCTCCGTTCCCATTCATCTGTCTTCTCGTGAGCGGTGGAAATTCGCAGATTGTAAAGGTAAATGCCTACAACGATATGGAAGTTTTGGGACAGACCATCGACGATGCAGCTGGCGAGGCTATTGACAAGTGCGCCAAGGTGCTGGAGTGGGGCTATCCTGGTGGTCCTGTCGTAGACAAGTATGCACGCCAGGGCAATCCGAAGGCATTCAGTTTCTCTGAACCTCATATTCCGGGGTTGAACTACAGTTTCTCCGGCTTCAAGACCAGTTTCCTCTACAGCCTGCGTAAATGGGTGGCTGCAGATCCTGATTTTGTAGAGAAGAACAAGTACGATCTTGCTGCCAGCATCGAGTTTACCATCGTTGATATTCTGATGAAGAAACTCCGCATGGCTGTCAAGCAGACTGGCATTAAGCATGTGGCTGTAGCTGGAGGTGTAAGTGCCAATAATGGTTTGCGCAACGCTTTCCACGATCATGCCAAGCGTTTCGGCTGGACTATCTACATCCCAAAGTTCAGCTATACTACCGATAATGCGGCGATGATAGGCTGCGTGGGAACCTTCAAGTATCGTGATGGTGAGTTTGCAACCATCGACTTGCCAGCCTATAGTAAAGTATCATTTAAGTAAGAAATATGGAATTTGAAACAAAGATATTGAGCAAGGGCATCCAGGAGATGCTCTACAACAGTGACAAGACAGTAGGCACAGCAGAGAGCTGTACAGGCGGACGTATCGCCGAGGCGCTGATTTCTGTGCCAGGTGCCAGCAATTACTTCAAGGGTGGTGTAGTAAGCTACACCAACGAGGTAAAGGAGAATCTTCTGGGCGTGAGCCATGAGGTTCTGGAGGAGCAGACTGCCGTTTGCGAAGAAGTGGCTAGGGAGATGGTGCTCGGCACAATCAAGACCCTGAATGTAGACTTCGCCATTTCAGCAACGGGCGTGGCTGGTCCAACGGGTGGAACTCCAGCCATTCCTGTGGGCACAATCTATGTAGGTTATGGCGATAAGAACGATGTTCGCGTGGTAAAACTCACCGAAGATTTCGGACGCGACATCAACCTTGCAATTGCCACAAATACAGCGCTTAAAGGCATGCTCGAATTTTTGAAAGAACATGCTGAAGAACTTAAAAAAGAGGCTTAAATTGCTAATTTAAGGCTACCAAATATTAATAATCCTTAAAAGACAGCGTTCTTTTAGGGATTATTTTGTTATTACCAAATTATTTTGTAATTTTGCACTCTGTTTGGAATAGGTATCAATTAACGAATTACAAAATTAAAGATAGAAATGTCTAAGATTTGTCAAATTACAGGTAAGAAGGCACAGTTAGGTTGCAATGTGTCTCACTCAAAGCACCGTACAAAGAGAAGCTTTGACGTTAACCTTTTCAGCAAGAAATTCTACTATGTAGAAGAGGGTTGCTGGATTAGCCTTAAGATCAGTGCAGCTGGTCTTCGTCTCATTAACAAGGTTGGTCTTGATGCAGCTTTGAAGCAGGCTGTGTCTAAGGGCTTCGTAGATTGGAAGGACATTAAAGTTATAGGAGAATAAATATCATGGCAAAGAAAGCAAAAGGTAATAGAGTACAAGTTATCCTCGAGTGCACTGAGCATAAGAACAGTGGTATGCCAGGTACAAGCCGTTACGTGACTACAAAGAATCGTAAGAACACTCCTGAGCGTCTTGAGTTGATGAAGTACAACCCAATCCTTAAGAAGATGACTCTTCACAAGGAGATTAAGTAAGCTTAGCTTACAAGTTTAATAATTTTATCAATTTAAATAGACTATGGCAAAGAAAGCGGTCGCTACCCTCCACGAAGGTAACATGGATGGTCGCGCATATACAAAGGTTATCAAGATGGTTAAGAGCCCTAAGACTGGTGCTTACGTTTTCGATGAGAAGATGGTACCAAACGAGGCTGTTAAGGATTTCTTCAAGGATTAATTTCCTTGCAGATGATGCATCGTTGAATTTAGATTACATCAAAATTCAAATATAAAGATAAAGGTCGCTACCCAGATAGGGGAGCGACCTTTTTTTTCGTGTGTCGGTGCTGGGGGGTAACTCTCTACATCTACTCTATTAGCCGTAGCTTACTCCAGTCCATCGCCGCCGCCAGGAGTGGTAGTGCCGCTGTCGCCGCCAGGAGTGGTAGTGCCGCTGTCGCCGCCGCTAGGGGTAGAGCCGCCTCCGTCGTTGTCCTTGCCGTCGCCCGGCACAGAGCCCTCGTCGGTAGTTTTGCCGTAGGTGTCATACTCCTCTATGCGGCATTTCTTGCGCAGTTCAGCGTTGCTCCAAGTCTTGGTGTTGCGCACGATGAGGTGTACGCCCTCCACGCTCGCTGCCGATACCTTGTCCTTGGTAGCCTCGGCACGTGATGTCATACCGATGGAGAAGAGACCCAGGTCGGAGAGACGTACGCTCTTGCCATCGAGGATGAGCTCTTGCAGGCAGTCGAGTGTATCCATCAATACGCCGTGTACGGTGCCTCGGCTGTAAGGAGAGTTGTGCTCCGAGATGTGAGTTACAAACTCCTCGAAGTTCATCTCACGGTCAGTTACAGCAGTTGCGTAATACATCTGCTTGTTCTTGTTAGGTCCGCTCTGAGGAGTGCGAGTTACTTTACGATACTTCAATGTTCCTTTTGTTGCCATAGTTCTTTTTGTTTTAAAGTGATTGAAAAATAGTTTATACCCCCATGCATGATGTTACTCCGAGGGTAGTGCCGAGCGCCGTCAAGATTGTGAGTACAATCTGAAAAATCTGTTTCCAAGTTTCTTTCTTCATAATTTTCTAGTTTTTTTAGTGATTAATAATGTTCTTGATTACAGGTGCAAAGGTACTACATTTTTCTTGCACCACCAAAAATCACCTTGCAGAGTTATGTGAAATTCCATTAACATTTCCGCCATAGATTTTGAGGGGAAAACATGGAAATTAGAACTTTTTGCGTTAATATTCATGCTTGACATAAAATTCTAAGATAATATTTGTATAATAATCTATAAAATATAGAGTACAAGTATGGCTTTACGGTATAAAACCCTTACCTTTGCAGTCGGAAATATTTGCAATGATTCCGACCAAAAATCAAATAGTAAAGCTATGCAAGAAGCTGTAGTAAACAAAATTAAGAGCAAGATAGCACATTGTAAGTTCGGGGAGGTGTTCTTCGTGTCATCCTTTCCGCAGTATGATGTGGAATACGTCACCAAGCTACTGGCGATATTCGAGAAGGAGGGGATTATCTCCCGAATATCAAAAGGTGTGTATGTCAAGGCACGCAAGACTCGCTTTGGCATACTGTACCCTTCTGCCTTTGAATTAGCATCGGAAATAGCCAAGCGAGACAAGGCGGTGATAATTCCTACTGGAGTGACAGCAGCCAACCAATTGGGCTTCTCTACACAGGTGCCTATGACAACGAGTTTCCTTACGACAGGCTCCAGCAGAAAACTCTCCATGGGAAAACGCATGGTCGTATTGAAGCATGGGGCTCCAAGAAACTTTGCTTTTAAAGGCGTGTTGATGCGTGATCTTGTACAGGCACTTCGCTGTATTGGCGAAAACAACATAACGGATGAGGATGAGAAGCAAATTTCCAAGCTGTTGGCGGAAAATCCTGAAACGGAGACTATAGAGCACGACCTGCTGTTGGCTCCTGTATGGATGAGAAATATTATCAGACGAAACATGAAAGACAAGGCATTATGAGCAAATGGATAGATTTTACAATAGATGAGCGCAAGGCGATGATACAGGCTGTCAGCGATGAAAAGCAGATAGATGAGGCATCTGCCGAAAAGGACTGGTGGGTAACGGCTGTGCTCTATGTCATATTCCATACCAGTATTGGCGAGTATCTCTTATTCAAAGGTGGTACAAGTCTTAGCAAGGGATGGAACATCATCAATCGTTTCAGTGAGGACATTGATCTTGCGCTTTCAAGAGACTTCTTCTTGAATGTCAAGAACCTTGCCTGTGCCAATTGTACTTCGAACACACAAATCCACCATTTGCGAGAAAAGGCACAGGATTATATTCTTGGCGATTTCAAATCTGAGTTAAAGGAAGAGTTGAAAAGATTGGGACTTCCCGTGACGGTTATTGGAGACAATGACGTATTGGATGAGAATGGAGAACCACTTAAAGTGCCTCACGACAAAGACCCATCTGTGATTTTCGTCAAATATCCTTCGCTCTATCAAAGCAATGCTGCATACGCCACCCCAACGGTAAAAATTGAGATTAGTGTCTTGTCTATGGAAGAGCCTTTTGAAATGAGACGCATATCGTCATTGGTAGAACAAGCATTCGATGGTGAGGATGTGGACTCTGATTTGGTTCAAACTATTCGTACGGTTACGCCTGCTCGCACTTTCCTCGAAAAGGCATTTCTTCTCTGCGAGGAATATCAGAAAGCCGAGCCACGTACCCATCGGATGACACGTCATTTCTACGATTTGGAAAAGCTGATGCAGACTCCATACGCAGAAGTGGCTCTCAACGATGTGGCATTATACGAAGACATCGTCAACCACAGACGCAAATTCTATCATGTAGGGTATGTGGATTATGACAAAGAACTGCCACAAAGCATCCAGATTGTTCCAAGCGATGCACTATTGCCAAGTTATGAGGCAGACTACAATGAGATGAGGGGGAGCTTCATCTATGGCGAATCTTTGGACTTCTCTGCCCTCATGAAAAGAATGGCGGAACTTCAAGAACGTTTCCGCAAGATTTCAAACGAGCTATAACTACAAATATAAATATAGACTCTATATCTTCTCTTGTATGCCAAGGACTTAGCTCCTTACGAGGATGAGAATGGTAAGATTATCTACGGATTTAGAGTTTCAATAAAAAAGAGTATTTTTGCAGCAACAAATCCCACCACGCCTCTCAACGATGCGTACCACGGTGGGACTTCGCTTTTTATAAAGTATATGGATTACGACAAACAACCGATAAACGTAGATGAACAGGTTGCCTTACTCCAGAATAGAGGGCTGGTGATAGAAGATATTGCAACTGCCAAATTGCAGCTTCGCAATATCAGTTATTTCCGTATTGCCAGTTACCTACGATATATGGAGGAAGACAGACTGCTTCATCATTATAAGTCGAGTAGTACATTTGAACAAGCCATCGACCTTTATCTCTTTGACAAAGAACTTCGACAACTCATATTCAAGGCAATTCAAGACATAGAGATTTCTCTTCGGACCAAAATGATTCAGGTGTTCTCTATGGAACATGGTGCATTTTGGTTTATGGATGCTTCATTGTTCAAGAATGCAGACTTTTACGAAGGCAGCCTTGACAATATCAAGAAAGAGGTGTCTCGTTCAAATGAAGATTTCATTAAGGAGCATTCTGAGAAATATACTTTCCCTTCTCTCCCTCCTGTGTGGAAAACATTGGAGGTCGTTTCGTTTGGTACGCTTTCCAAATTATTTTGTCTGTTCACGGACAATCGTCTCAAAAAGCAAGTGGCAAGAGAGTTTGGGCTTCCTCAATACACTTACTTGGAAAGTTGGATAAGGTGCATAACCGTGCTTCGCAATTGTTGTGCCCACCATGCTCGTATATGGAATAGGCGTTTTGCCTTGAAGCCACAATTGCCAAATCGGCTTCCCCTTGCTTGGATTACTCCAACCCAAAAGCCTATCAAACTGTACCAGCAGTTATGCACCTTATTATATATGGAGCAAACTATAACTCCTTGTATGGATTTGAAAAACTCTCTGCTCAGATTGTTTGCAGATTATCCCTATATTGATTTGCATGCCATGGGATTTCCTAAGCATTGGCAAGATGAGCCATTGTGGAGATAGCAGTTTGGTATTCGGACTAACTTATCCGAATACCTGCTGCCATAAAGTTTTGTTGCTAATGATGATTCTTACATCTGCTTTCATATACTTTTGCAATACAGACTTTATACTATTCCCTTGTGTATTAATCGTAGTTGTTGCCACAAAATAGTTGCCATCTTCCTTATGTACAAGCTTTGTGCTATGGCTTGTCACATCAAATTGATAAGAAATATTATCGTAGCCTTCAAAGGAAACATGAGCTGTTTTTGGCTCTTTGAAGAGATACAGATACTTGTATGGTACAAATACCTGTACCGTTCTATGATTAACAACCTCACCGTTAGTCTCTATGGATATAGGATAAGGTATTTTGTAGAATGCGACAGCGAGGGCAAGGACTATGATAGTAATGATTACAGTCCCCAAGCTGACGAGACGAGGAGGAACTTTGCCTATCACATTCCTCACCTTCTCGCTTCTCAACTCTATATTATCTAATTCTTTTTCTTTCTGTTCCATGTCAAAAACATTTTAGTTTCCCAATTCCAACTGATTCTTCACCAAATTATAGTATGCACCCCGCTTGGCTGTCAATGAATCATGATTGCCAGCCTCAACCACCTTACCATGATCTATGACTACGATTTGGTCGGCATTCTTCACTGTACTTAGTCGATGTGCAACGATTACAACCGTCTTGCCTTTATAGAACTTATCCAGGTTCTCCACGATGCTTCTCTCGTTGTTGGCATCAAGCGAGTTGGTTGCCTCGTCAAGGAAGATGTAGTCAGGATTCTTATAGACTGCTCTTGCTATAAGAATGCGCTGCTTCTGCCCTTGGCTCAATCCTACGCCATCACGCCCAATCTTGGTGTTAAACTTCAGAGGCAAAGCCATCACGTAATCCTTGATGCAAGCTATCTCGGCAGCTTTCAGCAGACGTTCCTTGTCTATGTTGCCATCATCAACGGCTATGTTTCTTGTTATGCTTTCCGAGAAAATAACACCATCCTGCATGACAACGCCACATTGCCTGCGCCACCACTTTTTGTTGATTGTGTTAATATCAGTATTACCGATGTTGATTTGCCCCTCCAATACTGGATAATAGCCGAGCATCAAACGAATGAGAGTTGTCTTTCCGCTGCCAGATGCACCAACGATTGCCGTTACTTTGCCTTGTGGAATGTGGATGTTCACATCATCTATGGTCTCGTGCAAGGCATGCGGATCGTACTTGAACATGATGTTCTTGATATTTATCCCCTCGTCTTTATTCTCTATTGAAGTTTTCAAGCCTTCTTTTCCATTCTCGTCATCCATCTGATGAATCTCGTTGATACGTTCCAAGCTTATCTTCACATCTTGCAGTGAATAGAAGAAGTTCATCAGTTGCTCTACTGGCGAGTTTAGCTGACCGATGATGTATTGCACGGCGAGCATCATACCAAGTGTCATTTGCCCATGAATTACAGCAGTTGCAGCCACTACCGTGATGATGATGTCCTTCACCTCATTGATGAAGATGCTTCCAGCCTCCTGTATTTGTTGGAGCTTGAGTGACTTCATCTGCACACCGAATAGGTCTGCTTGAGTATCTTCCCATTCCCATCTTCTGCGTTGCTCACAATCCTGCAACTTGATTTCCTGCATGGAAGTAATAAACTCGTAGGTCTTATTGTTGTTGATGGCTTGTTGTTCAAACAATTCATAGTCGAGCACTTTTCTTCGCTTCAAGAACAAGGTCATCCATCCGCCATAGAGGATACTTCCCAACAAAAAGATGGCGAACACCAATTTGTTATAGAAGAACAATACCACCGAGAATACCATGAAGGTGAGCATAGCAAAGGTGATATTGAGCGTCTGCTGTGTAAGAAAGTTGTTTACACGGCTATGGTCGTTCATCCTTTGCATCAAATCTCCCATAAGTTTCGTGTCAAAGAAAGACATCGGCAACTTCAAGAGTTTGATGAAGAAGTCGCTTACCAATGATATGTTGATACGCAGAGAAATGTGAAGCAGCAGCCATCTGCGAATAAAATCAATAGCAGTACGACTTATAGTAAGCATCAATTGTCCCAACAAGATAAGCCAAACGAATCCAATGTCTTGGTTCTTAATGCCGACATCCACAATGGACTGTGTGAGGAATGGCAAGACGAGTTGTAAAAGACTACCAACAATCAAACCTAAAATGATTTGCCCAAAATACTTGCGATATTTTTTCACATAACCAAAGAGAAAGCAGAAAGACCTTTTCTCTTTTACGTTCTCTTCCCCTTTCATCTTATAGGTAAAGAATGCAGGAGTGGTTTCCAAGAACATGGCGATGCCTTTGTCTTCACCATTTGCCCTTGTGCTTATCCAATGTTTTTTAAATTCATTAAGGTCATAAGTTACCAATCCTTTTCCAGAATCTGCTACATAGAACTTCTTCCTATTCTTCACCTTGTATAAAACAACAAAGTGATTCTGATTCCAATGTAGAATACATGGTAGAGGTACTTCGCTTAAAATCGAAGTTGTTGCTCTTGCACATGTGGCATGTAAGCCAAGCGTATTCGCAGCTTCGTTGATGCCTAGCAGAGACACCCCTTCTGTAGTGGCAAAACAAAGTTTCGACAGAGAATCCATAGAATATTCTCTGCCGAAATATTTGCATACCATTTGCAAGCAGGCTATGCCGCATTGCATGGAATCGTGCTGATGTATAATTGCTATTTTCTTCATTATAAATCTTGAAAATCAAGAAATCACATTCTGTTCTTCTGGGCTTCTCCCGCACCAGTTCCCTTATACTTACTTCTTGATGTATTGAATTTATATCTGACGGTAAGGGAAACCTTACTTGTTGACAGTCCATCATATACCATTTCCTTCATCTTGCCAAAATGAGCAATCATGTGGCTGCTGTTTGTCCCAAACAAATCATAAACGAAGAGCTGGCAAGATAGGCGATTCTTCCAGAAATCCTTATATACGGACAGGTTGGTGCAAAACATAGGTTTGTACAAATACTGATTCTTCTCATGGCCTTTTGTCGTATATGACATCATCCACGTAAACATTGCCAACTTGGTGCTGAAGGTATTGTCGAATCGGAATGAAGCCATTGGCTTATTGAGTGACTTCCCATCATGCGTTTCCATGTCAAACCATTGCTTGTCGATGGATGCGGTAAATGAAGGATGCCAAAAGCCAAAAGCAGGAGTCAAACTTAGAGATGCCTCAACATCATCATACGCATTTCCATTGACAGGTTTCAACAAGCCTATTGCAGGGTTGTCCTTATATGTTTCCACATTCGACAGTATCGGATGAGAAGTATGGCAATAGGTTACATCGAATGTCAGCCACTTGTAAGCCAACTCATAGTTGAGATTTCTGCTTATCTCCGATACCAAGAATGGATTTCCCGTCTCATATGTGTAACGATTGTCGTATTGGATGCCGCTACGCAAGTTCTGGTAGGAAGGACGGTTGATGTCGGCAGCATAGCTCAATTGCATCTGTACTTTTCCAACAGGCATTGATAGGCTGAGAGATGGGAACCAATTGCCATACGACTTGCTTTGCCCTGGCATATACTTACCATACTCATAGTAACTGAAGTCGATGTATTCATATCTCAGTCCTGCCTCCACGCTCAAATCTCCAAAATCCCTTGAATAGGTCAGGAACGAAGATGTCATGCTTTCCGTGATACGGCTGTCATCATCCGATGCCAAGTCTGTTGGCACCACTTGATACTTGGAGTTACGGTGTGTATTGGAATACTCACCACCCACGGACAACTCTCCACCGAACAGAGGATAAGAAAGCACCAATTTGGATGCTATCAGATGATAGTTCTTGTTGGTCAAGCTATGAGCCGTTTGGTTTCTTGCGTCCATCCCTGTTTCCTTGTATTGCTCTTCGGTAACATCGTTCTGGGAATCCTTAGACCAAAGCCAATCCGTATTGAAGTCGATGCCCAGTTTGCCTATTTTTCCGACATAATAAACATTGCTAGAAAGATTACTCTTTTGCCAAAAGAAATCTATATGGCTATCTGAGTTTTCAGACAACACTTCATCTTGTAATATAGACGAACACATACTGCCATCCCATGATTCTTTTGGATTTCTCAAAAAACCAAAGCTGGCACCGATGGAGTTGTTGGCATCCAGCTGGAAACTGGCATTCAAGCGAAAGTTCATGGATTCGGTGATGCCAACCTGTCTTATCTCACTTGTTTGATTCCAGGTCTTGCCGAGATAAGTTATCTGTTGCAAGTCTTTGTTATCTGGCTGATACTGTCTAGCTCCAAAGGCGTATGCGCCAAGTTCCAAACCATTCTTGCGATAGCTCAAGTTCAATTTTCCAAATCCGCCAAAGTTCTTCTTTTCATCATAATTGCCTGTACTAGAGGCATCAAGTCCGAATCCCTCACCTTGCATCTTCTTCGTTGTGATTCGGATGACCGCCTTGGTGCTTGCTGCATAGCGTGCACCAGGGGTGGTGATTACTTCCACCGACTTGATGTTATCGGAATGCAAGCGATCGAGTTCACTTTTATCCCTCATTTCTCGTCCATTGATATAGATGACAGGCTCTCCACGTCCAAATACCTTGATGCTACCATTTTGCGCAGACACATTAGGGATGCGGTCGAGCAAGTTTTCCATGGTTCCAGCCTTTTCGAGCACAGAGCCAACCACGGTAGTTGTCATTCCTCCATTCTTTAAGATGGTCTTAGGCAAAGAAGATTTTATCACCACTTCACCCAGCATCTTGCTATCTTCTTCCATCTTAATAACACCCACATTCTCGCCCACGCAATCCTTGCAAACGGTCTTATATCCCACGGAAGTCACCTTGATGATTCCGTCATTGCAAGGTGAGTCGATGGAGAAGCAGCCATCCTCTCCACTCACTGCCCCCTTGACGAAAGCTGAGTCTTGGCGATTTAAAAGCACGATATTGGCGAAAGCCAAAGGCTCGCCCTTAGCATTCGTAATCTTACCTGTGATATTCTGGGCCTGTACTTGACAGTTTGCCAGCATACATAAAAATAACAAAATAATATTTACTTTCATAAATATCTCATTTTTTATTATATATCTGTATTTGCAATTTTTTCTAATATACGATGCCATGTTTCTGGGCAACTTCGTATCCTATAAATAATTACTAGTATATCTTCTATACCCTTTTGTACTTTGGCACATATAGCTTTGTTTGGAACTGAAGCTAAAATCTTATGTCTGCTATCATAAAACTTTTGTACAACACACCCACCACATAGTGGCTTAGCCCAACAAGAATTGCAGCATTGATTGTCTGAAAAACTCAAATGATTCTTATATATCGAGTCCAATATGCCAACTTCCCTTATGTCACCAATAATATTGTTCTTTTGCCCATTTAGCAATTGACATGCATATATTTCTCCCGATGAAGATATAGTAATTCTATCTTGGGAAATAGAACAAAAGGACTGAGGCTTTTTTGTTGCTAAAGAATATAATATGTGCCAGAAGTCATTTGGTAAACATTCAAAATTCGTTTTCAGGATGTCTGTTTGGTTAATCGTTTCCAAACTGCTATTCAAACAGTCTAATCCCAACGAACTCTCATCTACAACTATGCCTTTTATTCCAAAATAAGAAGTAAGGAAGCTTTTGACATCATATCTCGTATATCCTTTTTCCTCATGAGCTTTTGTGTAAGTTGCTTCATATTGTAATTCAACATTCTCCATTTTTTTGATGTAATGTATGAAATTTGAGATTCTCAGAAAACTCCCATTCCCATTTGGATAGACACGATTATAATTATTTATGTCTTCATTTCCATCAACACTTACGGTTATGCTACAGATGTATTTTCCTATCATTTGCAATATGGCACGGTTATATATGGTACCATTAGTAACAAGTGTGAACTTTGGATTTAAACATCCTCCATCTTTATGTCTATCTTCAAATTCTTTACAGATGAATTCGACTATTTTCCAATTAAGAAGGGGTTCACCACCAAAGAACATGATACATTCTAGTTCATCCAATTCTCGATAACAAAAATTTACGAATTCTAAAGCGGTTTCTTTATCCATAATGAACCTGTTTCCTCCATAATTGCCACCACCTGCATAACAATATTTACATCTTAAATTGCAATCATTTGAAACGCATAAAGTTATACGTTTGAACTTTCTGTGAGAAGTCAGTACTTTAGACGTGTTTTCTGCTTGTTTTATATTTTGCGCCAGATTGCCATCTCTGTTAAAAGAACTTGCTGGATACAATTCCATTCTGTCACTAACAAAAACAAGAGATGTTTTGTCTTTAAAAATATAATGTATATTTCTGTCCATACGAAAATGATTAAATGTTGAAAATCAAGGATAGGGTTCTCATTTAGAGAGAATCCTATTCATTAATTTAACACCAGCAGATGATTCCACCACCACTACCTGTTGGCTTTTGATTTCCGTTATTAACTGATTTCTTGCCACCTAAGATATTGGAAAGCTCGTCAAAGCTTACAGGTGAAAACTGGCTGTTTTTCTCTTGCTCCAAAGAGAGCATTTCTGTCTGTAACATACCATTATAATCTTTATACCTACACTTTACTATTAGCCTTTCGGTACTTGCTCCTTTTTGCCTGTCTGGTCAGGATATATAATATTGTTGACTCTACTATTTTCTTTCGATGGTGCAAAAGTACTAAGTTCCTCACATTTTGCTATTACACTTTTGGGTAATAGATGTTGATTAACAAATATTTTTACCCATTTGTGTAATCATGCTAGTCCGCATAAGTAACTATACTTAGAGTAAAACCCCATAACACCTTGTTTGCTCGAAGATATTGGTACCGTTTCTGAGGTCAAATAATAGATAGACTCACCTAATTGCTCTGTTACAAATCCAAGTGCATTCATGACTTTCAAGAGCTTACTGTCAATTTCTGCAACCATATAACTATTGTTGTCGCCGACTATTGGCTGTACAGCTAAAGCCATAAGTCTTTTGAATAGTGTAAATGTGGATATTCCCGCAGCAGAATCTATTGCAAAGCGGCCAACATGCCAATAGTTGAACTTTTTATCAGAATGTATAGCTTTCAATGGGTTGATGCCATAGATCTTCTCCAAGGGCAATTTTGTTTGACGATTCCAAAGGAAAACTCGAATAGAACCTAATATTTTTTCATGATGGTCTCTTACTATATAAATATAGGTGTTGTCACCATATAGGTCTAACTCTTCTTTTGTGACATCGGCAATATCATCTGCAATCTGAGATGATTTCACAGACCCTATATGATGCTTGTAATTTTCTTTCACGATAAATCGTGAGAGTTCATTGATGCATTCTGCGTCAGCTTTGAAGATAGAGTAATCTTCGAATGTTGCGATTCTTTTTTCCATTGCTTTATATTTAAAATTTCTTGTGCAAAACTACTTCGTTTTTCGATACAAACAACTACACTTTTGGGTAATACCATTACCTTATGTTAAAAGATTACCCTTTTGTGTAACAAGATGAAGTGTTTTCGATAATATTTTGTACTTTTGCAACAAAATTTAGAAACAATTGTATGATAAACGAAGAAGATTATTTCATTGCAGCTAACTCTGTGGGAGCTATCAATGAAGAGCAATATAAGAATTTGGATGTGCTCATCCGTACGGCAGAAGCCATTTCTCGCTCACTCTATCAAAGCGTGTATCTCATAGACTATTATAAGAAAGGATTTCTATATGTTTCTGAGAATCCTTTGTTTCTTTGTGGACATACTTCGAAAGAGATGAAAGAACTAGGCTATTCATTCTATTCACAACATGTACCTGAAGAAGAGCAGCAGATGTTGCTGGAAATCAATAGCAATGGCTTTAAGTTCTTTGAAACTAAAATCGCTGATGAAGACAAGCATAAATGCTATATCTCCTATGACTTCCACATAACCTTGGAAGGAAACAGAAAGGTACTTATCAATCATAAGCTAACACCTATCTTGTTAACTGAAGATGGAAGAATTTGGATAGCCATGTGTATTGTTTCATTGTCTTCTCAATCAACACCAGGGCATGTTGAGTTCCATATAGAAGGAGAACAAAAGTATTGGAAATATGACTTGGACTTCCATAAGTGGAGAGAAAAAGAAATGATACAGCTAAAAGAAGAGGAAAAGCAAGTACTAACCTTATGCTCTCAAGGGCTTACTATGAATGAGATTGCTGACAAGATGTGTAAGTCCATTGACTCTATTAAGTTCTATAGAAGAACTTTGTTTGATAAAATCGGAACTAAGAACATCACGGAAGCACTCACTTTTGCCACCATCTATAAATTATTATGATTCTCATTTTCATTCTTGCTTCGCTATAGAAGTAGGGATGAAAGGTAAAACTTAGGGAATTTTTTCACATCTTTGCCTGTAGCTATATTGAACATAGCATGAGTACAAAGTCCTGCTGTTATCCAAGAAGCAACAGATAACTGTGGAGGAGGCAATGTTACATCTTCTCTCTGATACTGTTTGACAACTTTCTCTAGCCATTCTTGCGGCTGCATCCAAAAGGCTTGGTATCCAAGAACGTATTCTGCAACTTTCAATTCAAATCCCAAAGGCTTGTCAGATAAACCTTGAAGAGGTTTACCATCAGGATCTACTACTGCAAGAAATCCAGCCCATCCAAAATTGTAAGGATGGAGTACTGTGATATTCTTTTCCGAACAAATTTTGTCAAAGACAAAAGGAATGTCACTTTTAAAGTCCAAGGCATTTATTGCAATGTCATGTCTTTCTATCAACTTCTCCACATTGTCATGGGTAACAAATTCATTTATAACCCTAATGTTTGCTCTTGGATTAATGGATAGTAATCTCTTGGCAAGACTTTCAGCCTTATAATTGCCAATGTCTTCCAATCGATAATTCTGGCGATTCAAATTGCTTTCTTCAACCTTATCACCGTCAATGATGGTGATAGTTTCAAAACCCATACGTAAGGCACATTCTGCAATGATGCTTCCTATGCCTGCACCTCCTAGAAGAACACGAAAATGCTTGATTCTTTCTTGCTCATCTGGCTTGATGTAGATGCGATTTCTGTTATACTTTTCTTCCATTTTGATAGAATTTAATTAATGATGCAGCAAAAGTAGATTAGTTTTTTATAAATCGCACTACACAAAAGGGTAATATTTATCCGCTTCCTCTCTTTATAAACAAAGATTAACCTTTCCATATAAGGTTGTAACTACTCAGCACCCCTATAAAAAACTTCTCGTTAATAAACCATAAACTTGA
>CAVBFV010000023.1:0-21092 GCA_963594575.1 Lachnospiraceae bacterium
TGTGGAAAACACATTTCGTTTTTGAATGCGGTCGCTTTTCGTTTTGCCGTGATTAATTTCATAGGAAAGATTACCATTAAATAGTAATTCCAGATGCTTCTCAATAAGCAGGATTCTATCCAGATGTGAAGCGAATTGGGCAAAAAGCCAATTTCCATCCAGTATATCTTTGTCTTTATCAAAGATTATAGGACTTGATAGATTGTGTATTTTGCTACTTGCTGGATGCTTATTAGCAGATGCTTTTAATATAAAGAATTTCAGATTGAATCCTTCGAGTCCATGCACGTTTTTTACCTTTTTAATGGTTTCGGAATATTTTTCTATTGTATCAGAAGAAGTAACCTGAAAGATAATTTTATTTTTAGTATCAATCAAATCGAAACCCACTTGATTAGGTACATTATTCAATATATTAGCATTCTGCAAATGATAATCAAAGCAGTCATTCAGCACATACATAAACACATTTTCTGCCAAGACATTTAAGTCATGGCAGTTGGACAATTTATTCAAAGATATTTGAGTAAAAATATTCGTAATAACGCTCTTAATCTTATCCAAGTTTTCAAACATACTCTTATATTATTTATAGTTCAACTTGTAACATCACTCTATACACCTCACCTATAACTAGTTATCTTACTCTGTTTCACAAAAAGCGAATACTGACATTGAGCCGCCATATAGAGAATTTGCATCATATTAGCCGTTAGTTCCCGAGAAGCAGGTCCAAGAATAATTCCACTTAAGCGGAACGGATATATATTATCTTCTTCGACTTCTCTCACTAACTTCTTCTCAATGTAAGGTGTCAAAATACCGTTATCACGATTAATAAACCATCCGTCAGTTTTCTCACTATTTACCATCAATCGACATTCACTCTCAGAAGAATAATCTGAAAGCTTCAAGAAATGCTGGTATTTCTTCAAGAGGTTCATGTGAAATCTGATAGAATTATCCTTTAATGCATCTTGTAATTTGGCAATTTTCTCTAGAACATCTGATTTTTCAGCGATATAACTAATATTAAAAAGTTCATCACTATCCTTGTTTATGCGCTCAAACACCATGCATACGCCACGGGCATTGTCCCCATACAATCTCCACATGTCAAGATCGTCAATACGTGTAGTAAAAGAAGTAATGAATTCTTTATCTGCAAACAGATACTTATCACATTCTTCATCAAAGTCTTCTTTGTAGTTTCTAATGTATTCCTCTAAAAAACCTGTCTCTGTCTTGTCATTCATCGACACAATACTATTCATACGCATCTTTCCCGACTGCAATACAGCAACAAGCGTATCTAATGTGGTATATTTGGCTATTTCATCAGGCTCCACTGCCCTTTCTGGCTTAATGTCCTTCAGCATATTCTGCTCTACTTCCTCCTTCAAGACTAAGCATTCTGAGGCAGGATCATACAGAATATCTGTTATTTGAATATCCAAACCATATATATTATGAATCAGTTCACATATTTTCTTCTTTTTCAAATCGGCATCTTCTGGAATTTGGGCTATCACTTGCATCCATTCATCAAACGTTTTTTGTCCTTCCACCAAATCATTTCTTTTATGTACAGACAAATCACCTCGATGTAGGAATTCTATCTTCCAACAAGGTATATTATATCCCACTATACCAGAATCTAATCTAAGACGATGCCCTAAGCGGTATTCAAGTTTTAAGAATGGCTTGCCATATATATAGAACAAATCTGAGAAACTACACCAATTTAATTTCTCCATACTCTTAGCATGCTTGAAATCTTCCACTCCTATGTTTTCCAAAGCCTTTTCAACTTTCAATACACTTTCCGTATAGTCTTTCAAGCTCTGTTTCATATCCTTCAGCTCAAGTTCTAAAACAAACTTTCTTCTATCGTAGCTGACGATTCTTTCTGCTCCTAGACATTGCCCCACGAGTTCCATTTCCTTGAATATCGCATTATAATCAAAGAATCCTTTGGAATTAAACCATTCCTCCAACTTAGGAAACTTAGAAAGTTCATATTCTTCTATGAAAACATCATTCCCTTCTGCATTCATCCTGAGAACAAATAGCATCTCAGGCTTATTATTATAACCTTCCATACTTTGTGTATTTATATAGTCGAGCAAGTGGAGGGAATTTCATCCTCCCTTCTCTCTGAACCGTGCTTGACAATCTCCCATCACACAGCTCTTCGTACTTAACTCTTTTGTTTCTTAGTTTATATTCTTTATTAACCTAGACGGGGATAGGGTACAAATCCCTTCACCCAGTGTGAAAACTCATTTCTGTTATGTGCCGCATATTCTACAAGCCATTCATACGCTCTGCCAAACTTCTTACCCTTGGAGAAGCGTTTGTACTTACGCATCACCTTTTCGAAGTATTCCTTTGTTTCCATAATTCTGATTTTAAGAATTCGGATGCAAAGGTAAATACTTAATGTGTTAAAACCTTACGCTGTAATGGTGATATACCTATATATTTACGATCACTATGTAAGCATCCAATCCCTAAGGCAATAGCACTCCATCCCCAGTGTTTACTGGGGATACAGAGTATTTTAAGAAATTAGACTTTTTCGATTTTTAAAGCAGCTTTAACTAAAAGTGCTTCTGTCATCAAGGCATGATACTTCCACTTCAACACATAAATCGGAAGGACACCTCAAAAACTCTAGACAGAAAAACTCTGGTTCTTGTCTAACTACTGATAATACAAATGGCGCATTGTATTAATACGTTTTTCAATTTGAAGTTAACTTCTTCAAATCATAATACATGAGGCGCGTATGCAACGACTTTGTCATGTCATACCCCAGATTCTCTGCTTCTTGCTGTTCCGTCGAAAACAAAAACAAGAATTCATTCTTTTGATAAAAATCCAATGGAACCATACAATTATAGGCATCAACTATCAAAAAGCGGCATCCTGTTTTATTTTCTTCATCTATAAACCAAGATTTAATGAAATCCAATAATTCTGACCCTATACCTTGATGACGAAAGTCAACATTAATTCCAAGCCTTCCAATAAGTACAGCAGGATATCTACGCATTCGTTTCTCTCTAGGAATACCATGAGACAGTTTACGACCACGACTATTAGGTATGACATCTACTCTAATACTATCATTAGACAAAGTAAACATACAAACAATGGTTTTAGGATCATCATCCAGCACGAAGCAATAAGTTTTACCAAGCAATTCTGCTTTATAACGCATTGCATCATGTAGAAAGAAATCATCCAAATCCTCATCTCCACAAGTAAAAGGATGGCAAGTCGAAAGAATCTCGTCGTCCATCTTTTTAAGTTTACACTTATCTAATAAAAATCCCATAATTACATTCCTGCTTTTTTTAATATAGCACGAGCTATAGCTATTTTCTCTGAAAAATCAACACGCTCTTTACTTTTCATAACCTCATCAGCATTGTTGATAAAGCGAATAGCTTCATCACCATGAAGAGTCGGAATAACCTTTATATCTATTGCCATAATCCTATCTCCTATTATTTAGTTTATATAACTTGCCGCCAAAGTTACGCTTTTTTCTCGAAACCACCAAGAGAATCACGAGAAATCTGCAACTCATCAGCGAATTACTACAAAACCAGCACTTCAATAATCCTATCCACCTTTAGCAAGGCGGTCCCATCCCGCACAACATGGCGAGGGCTTTGATGCAGCATTAGATCTCCCCCGCAACAGCCAGGCGGTCCCATCCCGTACAATCTGGCGAAGACCGCTTTGGTCCGCCAACCTTAGAGCGTAGCGGTTCCGAGCGACGAGGAGGAGCGGTTACATCCCCTGTCCCCTGAGGTTTCTGTCCCCCGGAAACGGGGGAACCGAAGGGGGGTGTAAAGACCATTGAAAAGGGACTTGGGGAAAGCGGTGGAGCCTCCCTTAAGGGTAAGGGAGGATGGGGGGGTCGAAAAATTTTGATAGACTTTATAAAAGTCACAAAGAACATAGTAATAATCCACCAGTTGCCTTAACCCAATCCCCTCATTCATCAGATGCGAGTAGATATGAGTCAATTGGAAGATAATATTAAACTCCACTGTTGGGATCACAAGATAACCTCATATTGTCTTTTGATTGTTTTCCAACTGCTTCATTCTCTTCAATAGCAGAGAGTTAAGTAAGGACTTTATTTTTCTTGCCAACCTATCGTTATCTATTTTGACAATAGCAGCAAAATACAGTTAACTATAAACTACAATTTCTCCTACCCTCTATAGTATCATCATAGCGTTTTATATACTTATCAACGATTTGGATAGATAAGTCATCAAGATGAGAGCATCTATTATAAATATCTCTCAATTGCATATTCCGAAGATTTTCCAAATCTTCAATAGAGTCAACTATAGTTTGAGACGGATTATCTATAACCTCATTGTTGACTTCAGATGTTTGAGTAGCCGTCAGTTTCTTTGGTTTTATCTGCTTTAATAACTGCCTGCAAGACATATAAGGCTGGTTTTGAGCTAACCAATTATAAACTGCAATAAGGCACGTCATCTGCTGTTTTTCTCTCTCATCAAGTTGCTTGATCTCAACGACATCAACATAACCATCAAAAACCTGATGAAATAAGCTTTGCAATTTTTTCAACTTATCCTGTGCATCCAGCAATATCATCGTCATTCTTTGAACATCATTGATAAAGCCACCTGAAGGCTGGTAACACTGTCTGAAGAAGATTGTCAAATCAGTAGAATAATGAGAATACAAGGAGTTTAATTTCTTCAAATTATCTTTTGCACTTTGGTCTTCATTCTCCTCTTTGTTAATTTCATAACCTAATCCGAATCTATTTATTTCAGTTGCAGGCAACTCTATGTGAGTATTTAAAATCTTATCACACACATCATAAGAAACTTGATCCATTTTGGCATTGTACGCCTTTCCTACTCGATGAATGTCATCAACACCTTGCCAATATTCTTTTATTACATCAACAAATAGCTTACGCAAAGTTATCAATTGATCACAATAAGCCTTTCTGGAAGGAAGGACATAGCTTTTCTCATACAAATGCACCATCATTGTGCGCGGCTCTTGCATATCGTCAAGCGGTAACATTTCTCTACTTATATGCTTTTCAAAAGTCAAATCTATATCTTCAAAAATCTCATCTTTTATTATCTCTGAATGATATACATCTGCATTTGGAAATGCTTTTCTCAGCAAATCAATATGATGCAGATTAATGCGATGCATTATATCTCCATCTCCATTTTCAAATTGTTTCCCTGCAGTAAAATAGTCTAAGAAAGTAAGACATTTAACCTCATTTTCACAAATATCAAACTCCAAGATATTATTTTGGATGCGAAATTGTTTAACGAAGTTTTCTTCCAGTTGACTAAATGTGGTAGAATCGTAACCAGCCAATTTCAGTCCAAGAAGAACATCTGCCATCTCTTCCAAATTATTAGGAGCTTTAGCATCTATCTTAAAATCAACAAACTCTGGCTTATAAGAAAGCTGCAAATTACATATCGTTAAGAATTTTGCCAACCAAAAATAGTCACGCCACTCTTTAGGCTTTTCCAAAGAGATAGAACTATCAAGCCATTTACATAAATAGAAATAGACCTCAGTCTGCAAAGAAAATTTTTTCCTTACATCATCCATCGTAAGACCTATTTGGCTTCCGAACAATTTATCTACAGATTCCTCAAGTTCGATTTCCGTAAAGTTAACAGGCACTAAGTATTGCCAACAAAGAGGCGCAGTTTGCCTTAACCAATCAAACGCTGCTTGATTATTATCAATATAATGTTTAACTCCACACCACACCAATGTTCTTGCCACCATATACGCTTGCATAGAGTTTATCTTCTTACCCTCCAATTCACGTAAAAGAGAATCAGGCGTATATTTTCCTTCATCTATAAGGGCCATAAGAAACAAAGGACTTGTGTTTTCATTAATATGCTCGAATAATTCCATACCAATTTCTTCTAAACCATTTCTATAATTCCTAAATATCTCTTCAATTATGATATGAGTCCTAATGGGGTGAACATCAGAAAATCCTTCACCATTATACTCAAAGAATTCACCTTTCATTTGGTCTATACATCGAGACAGGTCCATTGGAGAAAGATGACACAAGTTCCGAATGGCATTCACAGAGATATTTCCCTGCAAGACATTCGAGACAGATATATACTGAAGAAAGGAGGCATTTACATGATCAAGTCTTCCTATCTGTTCAGAGATTCTTGCCCTTAGAGGAACACCTTGTGTCAAGAAATACACATATTCAAGCAATGTTTGAGGATGTCCAGAATTATTCCAAGCCTCTTCAAAGATATCAATATGGCACAATCCTCTTTCGCATAGATGATCAAATATATCCTTTGCTTCAGATTCGGTTAAATCTAAAGCAAGAGTAGAATAATGAAGTTTCTCATTAACCTTGTTTTTACACCTATTCCAATCATCCTGCCGGATTGTTACTAAGCACTTAACAAAAGGAGTATCCTCTATTTCATTTACCACTTGAATCCATGAAGTATCGTATGGCAGCACATCTAAATATACAAAAGCTTCACTCTTCAAACCTTTCGAAATATCTTTGATGGTGGCAATAATCTGCGATATGTTATTTCGATTTACATATTTAATCTCGTATCGTAAAGGAGTACCACAAATCTTCAAATAACGATATGCTAAACTACTTTTGCCAGAACCTGAGACACCCGTTATGAAAACAAGATTATTGTCTTTCAGCTTCTCATAGAGTTGTTGCAACTTTTCTTCTCTGACAACATCATAATTTTTGGCAATATGTATTTCCTTAGCAGATATACCTTGATAATAAGATATTTCAGAATTAACATCTTCCTGACAAACTGACTGAAAAAGTGGAATTACAGTTAGTCCAAATTGAGTAAAGAATTCCTTTTGGCGCACAGAAAACTCAATAATCTGCCCTACCTGACAACATAAATCATCATAAGTAGCAGACTTTTCATTTATCACAAGATAACAAATCCACTGTACCAAGTAATCCTTTACTATTAAAGGGTCAATAGATGGAAATCGATTCTTCAAAACAGATTCAACATAATTTTCCAACTCTCCTTGCGATTTAGACTGCCATAATATTTTTGCAGCAAGCTCCTTGGAAGAAGCATAATCCAAATGAAGAGTTTCCTCATTTTTGAGCGACTTTACAAGAGAGGACACCTTCGTCAATCTATCAGAAATCACTCCTTTATCATTGCCATGTCCAACCGCCACGAATGATATTTTTACATTTGAATTTTCAGCTAAACTATCTTTACCACGAGAAAACAAAGAAGTAGATTTACCCTTGGAAAACAGATCAGAATACACGATTGTCCCAGAATAACACTTCACCTGTATGGTTTCGATAATTTGGTCATTCAAATATATGTCTAAATCTTCTCTTCCTTCGGGCACGAATACTTCTTTAGAATCAGCAGACTCTATCATTCTATACAACGTATAGAGATATTGAACATGATAACCAAAAACTGTTGATGAAACGGACATAACTATAACCTTTGTCTCAAATCTGATACTTAAAAATCAAGATCACAGCACCGAGTAGGGCGGTTTCCTCCCTCTTCCCTGAGGGTGAGAGGGTCGGGGTGATTTTAGAAGAATTTTGATAGACTTTATAAAAGTCGCAAACAACGTGGTAGTAGTCAATGATTTGCCTCATCCCATCCTCTCTCAGCATAGCGAAGAGCTTACCTGCCACTGCATTCACCTTCATGTTCTGCCTGCGAATCTGTTGCGCTTTACCCATCCAAGTCATCAGCAGTTCCCTCCCTATCGGGTTCTGCTTCAACTCCTCAGGATACTCCTTCCCCAGTCTCTCAATACCCTCAAAGCAAAGCTCCAGCAGAGCCTGCTTAGAAGCAAAGGAATACAGCTCATGCCAGTTCATACCAGCAATCACTCTACTCATATTCCTCTTATTTCCAAGACAATACTTCAGGAAAGCGAAACAAGCAGTTATATCATTCATTCAACTATTAATCTATAATTAAACTATCAATACTACTCCACCTTTTCACATCATAATGATGAATATTTGAAACCAGATCATTTTCCGAGAAGAAAAGTTCAAACTTATCATTTCTGTTCATAAATATTCATATTTTAGAAAAACCTTTAATAAAAAGAATTTAGTTACATGAACTAGTTATACGTTCAATTTCTTCAACTAGCTTCAAATATATTCTTTCCTGAGCCGATTTGTCAAGCTCAGAAAGTGTAGTTTTTGGATCATTAATAGCCTGGAAATCTCCCAATTCCGTCTTTTCAAAAAGACTAGGTTCCACAAGCAGACACAAAATTGTTGTATCTTCTTCTGCAGTATTCTTCCATTTTCTCTAGTATTTTTTGCACGATGAAGAGTTCTTTCACACTCTTTCTGCCAGTCTCGCCATTCAGCGACACCCAGGAAGAGTAAAGGTGACAGTAGGAGTACCACAGTGTAGGATTTTAATCTATTTTGTAATTTCATGATAAGGGTCGAAGAAGAGAGGATAAATTACACCATACAACCCTTGCATAAAGTATATTCTAGGCGAACGAACACCACTTTCTCTTGAAGCCATTTGCTTCTTATCCGTATATAGTCCAAAATGAAAGATGATTGGCTGTCCTTCAGTTATACCAAGTTCCAATTTATCCAAAGCCGACTTCAAAGGCTTGTGTAAAGCAGAATGCCTACGTAAGCGAAAGCCATCATCCATCAAAAGTTCATCAATGGTTCGACCAGAAATATATTTCATGCAGTCAAAGTACTCAAAGGTATCTTTTTCAGAGAAATTCTGATTAAAACCATATTCTGTATCTCCCATATCAACAAATTCATAGCTGATGCGAATCGGTAACAGACAAGAATTCCTGACGTCATCATTACTGATGACATTCCAAGGTTCTACAGATAAATCATCTCGCAACTGTTCGATGTCATCATCAAAAATCTCTATACTCATGCCGTTACCATACCTTTTCTGCGTTCTACATTCTTGGCATGACGCTCAGCATAATAGCTATACATCGTGTCCAATGACAGAGGATTTACCGAGCGTTCATAAGGTTTCAGACCCTCGCGTTTTTCACACCAAGGCAATTCAGAGTGAGTCAAGAATATGAGGTAATTCTGTGATTTGCTACCATATTTCAGTACTATTTGTTCCAACAATTGGATTTCATCATCGCCAAGCCCTAATTGCTTAGTCACCTCGCCGAGAGCTTCATCTATAACATCCTCAGTTGTTTCAAAATCTGCTGGTGTAAGATGCTCACACATGTTTCTATTCTTCCACATATTATATATAGTAGGGTAAACCGGACCATTTACCCATGCTTGCGGAACATCTGCAAACAGTTGTCTTTGGCGACCAAAGAACACCATACTCCAAGCTTGCGCATAATAAAGCAACTTTTGGAGTTTCAAAGGGCTAACCGTCATCTGTTTCGTCAACAAAGACAAAGCGATATAGCGTGCAACCTTTTTTATATCGAATATTCTTTCATTCATTATAATCTTCTCCTTTTAAACGTTTAACTCTGCCGCAAAAGTACGCTTTTTTCTCGAAACCACCAAGAGAATCACAAGAAATCTGCAAGTTATCAGCAAATTACCACGAAATCAATCGTAAACTATTAACTGTAAACTATAAACTGCTATCCCCAGGCGGTCCCATCCCGCATAACCATGGCGAAGACCTGAAGCAAGTTGTAATAAGGCGGTCCCATCCCGCAAAATATGGCGAGGGCTTTGATGCCCCGCCATCCTTAGAGCGTAGCGGTTCTGAGCACCGGAGGGCGGTTACATCCCTTGCCCTTTTGGAAAGGGCGAGGGCTTGGGAGTGGGTTAAGGACCCTCCCGCAGGGGAGGGACAGGTGGGGCAAATATAGCACTGTAGGGCGGTTACATCCCTTGCCCTTTTGGAAAGGGCGAGGGCTTGGGAGTGGGTTAAGGACCCTCCCGCAGGGGAGGGACAGGTGGGGCAAATATAGCACTGTAGGGCGGTTTCCCTCTTCTTCCCTGAGGTTTCTGTCCCCCGCAAACGGGGGAACCGAAGGGGGTGTAAAGACCATTGAAGAAGACCGAGATGAGAGGTGGAGCCTTCCTTAACGGTAAGGAAGGTTTCTGTCCCCTGCGAGGGGAACCGAAAGGGTCTTAAAGACTATTGAAGGTAGGTTTTCGAAATGATACCCCCATCATCTTCAGGGTGATAGAAGTTATTTTTTCTTATTCTTTACCCTCCAAAAGAAGTGCCAAGTTCTGAAGATTGGCTCACTTAGAGCCTCAGCAGGATAATACCTCACGAAATGCATATTCCTCCATATCTTCAGGAAATACTTCTTCCCCATGCTCTGATGCGTAAACCCACCATACTTAGTGAAGTACCTACCGAAGTTACCCCCCTCAAGAATCTCCGCCAACAGCAACTCCCCTCTCTTCTCATCCATCGGAGCTATCATCTTCTCCTCAGGTAATCCAAGTACCTCATGCAATACATACATCACCGCCCCAGCAAACTTCCACAATCCTAGATGCTTCAAATCACTCTGCACCACATCTAAAGCAGTTGAGGCTGAAGAATCAGTAGTGGAAGCAGAACTGGCAGAAGCATCAGAAGCCATATCTCCACTACCATCCAGGCGGTCCCATCCCGCACAATCTGGCGAGACCTTTGATGGTCCGCCATCCTTAGAGCGTAGCGGTTCCGAGCACCGAGTAGGGCGGTTTCCTCCCTCTCCCCTGAGGGTGAGAGGGTCGGGGTGAGAGGTGGAGCCCTCTTTAATGGGAAAAAGCGATGCAAATGAGTGCAATGAAAGCTTGCGTTCAAATTGCCGAGTGCAGCTCGCTTTATCAAAAAAGAGGGACGGGGTGATTTTAGAAGAATTTTGATAGCCTTTATAAAAGTCGCAAACTACATAGTAGTAGTCAATGATTTGCCTCATTCCAATCCCCTCATCAAAGAAATGGTGATACAGATGTGTCAGCTGATAAATCACATTGAATGCCGAGGTAGTGATAGCAATATCCCCTGCCCTATCAGGTAGCCCCACAATATGCGAACATTGCAGATCCGCATTCTTTCGAAACCACTTCTGCAACCTGGCATGATAAAGAGGATTATTCATAGAGCAAGGAAAGAAATGTAATTCTACTGGTACCCCATCCATAGAAGTTTCTATATGATGATACCTTATATCATCACCTATCTCAAAATGCTTTTTTGCATACTCAGTAATCTGAGAGCGAGAAGCATTCACCCAAACGTCAATATCCCCTGGATTACGAGAATACACATTCGGATACATCAGCGCATTCCCTTGTCCTTTCAGGATGCAGCATCGCAACCCATCTTCTCTAAGCATAGAATAGAGCTTGCTCGCCACGGTATTCACCTTCGTGTTTTGTCGACGAATCTGTTGCGCCTTTCCCATCCAAGTCATCAGCAAATCCCTTTCTATCGGATTCTTCTTTAACTCTTCAGAATATTCTTTCCCCAGTCTTTCGATACCATCAAAGCAAAATCCGATAATTGCTTGATTAGATACAAAGGTATATAGTTGTCGCCAATCCATTTTGGCGATAACCTTACCCATATCTATATTATATCCGAGGCAGTATTTCAAGAATTTAAAAATCGCATTCATAATAGGAACTATTTTTCATATCTCTTCCGCTTCCTTGGGATGACGAAAATGAAAATCAAGACGTGGCAGGAGCATCTGGAGATAACGCTCCACACCTCCTGCACACTCTGCAATCTGCAAAATTCGAATATTTATATAATTTGTATTATATCAATCCTCGAAAGCCGCATCACGTAATCTTCGCTTCACTCGCTCCAGTTCTATGGGGTCGAAGATAAACTCTTCAAAGGTGTTGACGACTTTCTTGAAAAAAATCAATTTCAAATCGCCACCTTTTTAACTCCGCTGAAGTTGTCATGCTTAATGGGACAACTCAACATAAACTCGCTCGACTTAATACCGTGAGCCTTCAACTCTTCGTTGAAGACAGTACTAAATCTCTTGTGCATCACTACAATTTTCTTTTTCATTGTATTTTTTGTTAAAAAGTTAGAAATATTATTGAATTATGTAATTTATTCCCCTTCATAGTAAGCACGAAACACCGATAAACACAAGGCTTTTCATGCGAAATCCAAGGGGAACGCTTTTCATTTATTTTTTTATATCTTTGCCGCGTAGAAATCAAACAACTAACGATTGATATTTATGAACGTAAGCATTTTCCATGACATGACCTGCAAGCTGCCCTTGCCGGGGCTTCTTGAAGGAGTCGCCAACCTCATCCATAGCGATGAGAAGTTGGCTGTATTCACCCGGTCGTATCGCCAGACCGGTAGTAAGACTTTCAAAAACGAAAGCCAACTCTTTGCTGTGCCTTGCCTCTTTGAGGGAGGAAAGGGCAGAAGCAACATCAGACAACTCACGGGGATGTCACTCGTGGACTTCGACCATGTTGTGCCGCACACAGAGGAAAAATTTAAGTCTCACACGAATGATATATTAATGTCTCACACGGATTCCACGGATCTCACGGATGTTGCACCACATGTTTGCGGAGACATTACGTCTGCCCAAGCAGACGAAAAATCCGTGAGATCCGTGAGATCCGTGTGCCATGACACAACCAGGTTTCTTAATGCGCTGAAAGCGAAGATTATCGCCGACCCTCATACGCTGATGAGCTACATCACGATGAGCGGCAACGGACTTCGTGTTATCTTCACCTATGAGATAGCCCCAGAGTTTTCGGGAGTTCCTAAGGATGAGGAAGAAGTGAAAAAGTTCGAGGCATACTATCAGCAGGCGTTTTATGCCGGCAATGCCTATTACGAGAAACTTCTGGGAGCCAAGGCGGATATGCAATGCAAGAACATCACCCGACTGAGCGGTCTTGCCCACGACCCCGACGTTTTTCTCCGACCTGAAGCCGAGGTCGTTCCTTTCACGACAGAAGAAATCTCCACCGCCGCTGCTGCCTATGCCAAGCAGAGCAAGGAAGACAAGCAGATGCAGCGCATCCAGACCTACTTCGACACCCTCATTGCGCCCCAGCTGGCGAAAGCCAAAATCGAGTTCCGTAGCGGCAGTCATAACGAATATGTGATGCGTGTCGGCTACAAGCTTGCCGAACGCCGATTTTCTAAGAAGGTCGCCCTCAGATGGGCGATGCAGAAGTTCGGAAAGGACTATCCCGACACGGAGCAAGTCATCAACTCCTGCTTCGCCAACGCTTCTCCTCACGGAAGGCAGGGAGGAAGCGGCGGCAACAGAGGCGACAGCAAAACTGCATCTGTCGATGAAATCAAGTCTTTCCTGGATGGTCATGTATCACTCCGATTCAACGAGATAACTTCCCGTGTGGAGTTTAAGGCTCCCACGGATGATAATTTAAAGTCTCACACGGATTCCACGGATTTCACGGATGAGGGAATATGGACACCTATTAATGATCGAAAGGTCAATTCCCTTTGGTCCAAAATGTCAGAAGTAACAAGAGTCAACAAGCAAGACATATTCAACATCATAGAATCTGATTATGTTCCGTTGTTCAATCCATTTACGGAATATCTAAGCACACTTCAATCCGTGGAATCCGTGAGATCCGTGTGCCAAAACAAAAGTCCATCTGTGGGAGAAAAAGATTATATCCGTGAGCTAGCTCAAACCGTCCGTGTGAAGGGCGGCGAGCAGGAGCAGATGCTGTGGCATCTCTACCTGAAGAAATGGCTCGTCGGCATGGTGGCATCGTGGATCTCCGATGATGTGGTCAACAACGTCATCCTCGTGCTCATCGGTGAGCAGGGAGCGTACAAGACCACGTGGTTAAACTACCTCCTTCCACCCCCGCTGAAGCAGTATTTCTATACCAAGACCAACGCCAACCGCATGTCGAAGGACGATATCCTTACCCTGGCGCAGTACGCCCTCGTCTGCTGTGAGGAGCTAGACACCATGCGCCCTGCCGAACTGAACCAGCTGAAGGCTGCCGTCACCATGCCGAGCATCGACGAGCGAGCAGCATACGCCCATTATCATGAGCACCGCAAGCATATCGCATCCTTCTGTGGCACAGGCAACAGCACCCAGTTCTTGTCTGACCCTACCGGCAACCGCCGCTGGCTGCCCTTCGAGGTGGAGAGCATCGTCTCGCCAAGAGACCATCCTTTCCACTACGAAGGCATCTATGCCCAAGCGCTTGCCCTTTTCAAGAACGGCTTCCAGTACTGGTTTACGAAGGAAGAAATCCAGGAGTTGAACCATCATAACCGTCAGTTTGAGACACCTCATCTCGAAAGGGAATTGGTGTCCTTGTATTTTCGTGTTCCCCTGGAGAGCGAGAACGGCATGTTCATGACCTCCGCAAGAGCTATTCAGATTATCGGCACGGGCATCAGTCAGAAACTGAACCCAACGAGAGTGGGGCTTGCCTTCAATGAGCTTGGTTTCCAACGGGTGCGATATCACGGCATCCGTGGCTATCTCGTCATCCAGCGCACAGCGGAGGAGATGCAAGCCTATCAGAAAAGCATCATCCTCAACGACGACACGGAAGACGACCTGCCGTTCTGAGGTGGCAACCTGGCAACGTGGCAACCCTTTTCCATAAACCCTTACGCGCAGGCAGGAAAAAGATAATTCAATTTATCAATTAAAATAGAGTAATAGTAATGATAGAAACTGCTTGCCCAGTTGCCACGTTGCCACTTGTAAGTGCCATAGTTAGACATCCTAAGTGCCATAGATAGCCCCCGTAAGTGCCATAGATAGACATCGTAACTATCATAGATAGCTATCGAAACTATCATAGATAGAATCATATCTCACCCATTCCCCCCTTTCCAACCAAGGCGGTATAACACCGCACAAACAATCGCAAATCTCGTGCAAGCGAATGCAAAGAAAGCTTGCTTTCAATTTGCTGAGTGCAGCCGAGATTCATGAAATAACTCTGTTGCGTCAGAAATCATCGCAAGCCCTTTAGGGCAAAGGCTCCGCTTGCGATACCAAAACTCTGGCGGCGCTATAGCAGAGCCAGCTACATCCCCGCTTTCTGAGAAAGAGGGGCTTGGGGAGAAAGTGGAGCCCTCTTTGGAAAGAGGGACGGGGTGATTCGAAAAAAATCATTATCAAACGAAATCAATATGAAGATAATAAGTTATACTAAGCAAGAGCTAGCTCTGCTTTACTTCCCAGATGCCACTCCCGAAGTGGCAAGTGCCCATCTCAGAAGATGGATTATCCTTTGCGAGCCGCTTTACGAGCAGCTTCTGAAGACCGGTTACAGCAAATGGGCGAAGAGCTTCACCCCCACCCAGGTATCGTATATTTTCGCTTATTTGGGGGAACCATAAGAGAAAGAAACGCAGGAAACCGAGAGAATCCGTGAAAATCCGTTAGAAACCATGAGAAACCGTAAGAAACCGTGAGTTGCGCTTTCCGGATTTCGTATCTTTGCATTGTCTTTGAAACACAGAGGCAGAGTCGAATCCGGAGAGCGCGCCTTCGGAAGAAAGCAGGGAAATAGGCCCTTTCCCCTCATGACTCTTAGTTAATAACCAAATTTCAAACATTTGATTCGAGTAGTTTTATACCAGAACACAAACGCAAAGATCAAGGAAGCGTACAACAAGTGGTTTCCACGAGTAGTAAACGAAGAGACCATTGGTCTCGAAGAGTTGGCAGAGCACATGGCTAGCCACAACACCCCCTACAGCAAGGGAGCGATTCTAGGCATGTTGACGGATGCGGTAGGCTGCGTCAAGGAGCTCCTTCTCTCAGGCAAGAACGTGAAGTTCCCCGACCTTGCCATCTTCTCCCTAGGCCTGAAGGTAAAGGGAGGTGCCGACAATAAGGAAGATTGGACCGTAGCGAAGTACATCGAAGGTCTCCGCCTGCGAGCCAGAGCCACTGGCGAGCTGAAGACCTCGAACCTCGATACCACCATCAAGCGTGTGGATGTAGTAAAGAGCAGCAGCTCCAAGAATCCATCCGATGATGGTACGACTGGAGACACCACTCCAGGCGGTGGTAACACCCCTCCAACTGGTGGTGATACCGGAACCGATGCTGGAACCGACTCCGGTACAGATTCCGGAACCGGAGATAATGGCTCAGAAAACATGGGATAGCCATCTGAAGACAGGGCAGGGTGCAGTCCGGAGTATTCCGATGACACCCAAGGCTGACATCAGCAAACGACAATGAAACACCGTCATGAACGGGTACTTGCTCATCCTGCCCTTTTTCTTTTAATCTTCCCACAGATAATTATTTTTTATTTGCACACGGATCTCACGGATTTTGCTCCTTCGGAGCTGGTCAGGTCTGGGGAAAGTGCAGTGGACTATGACTTAGTCTAATCCGTGAAATCCGTGGAATCCGTGTGCTATTATTAAACATTAAATTCAAAAGAATATGAATAAATCCAAGTGGTCAACAGTCATTCAGTTTGTCATCACCATCTTGACGGCAATCGCCTCAGCGTTCTGCGTGCAGAGCTGCAAGGGATAGACACACTGAGTATTATTTTTATGGCACACGGATCGCACTGATCTCACGGATGAATTACATCGCTATACGATGTATTCCTTCTGACAGGTCATCAACATTAAAGTTCACAAGAATACCGACTTTTTTGTTGGCGATTTTAAGGTAAGTCATCAGTTGCTTGAAATGCACAGGTTTCAACTCTTCCACTGATTTCAACTCGATTATCACCTTATCTTCAACAAGCAAATCCAACCGATAATCACATGGAAGTTTCTGACCATCATAGATTACAGGAAGAGGTATTTGTTGTTCAACCTTCAAACCCTCTTTCCGTAATTGGCAGACTAAAGACTCCTCATAGATCTGTTCGAACAATCCGGGTCCCCAATAGTTGTAGACCTTAAAGATTGCTCCCCTTATCTTGTATGTCAAATCTCCATATAGCAACATAATATAAATAATTTTTAGTTAAAAAATCCGTGAAATCCGTGGAATCCGTGTGCAAAATAAAGAAAACAATTATTAATCCGTAGCAATCCCAAGAAAATCATGAGAAAAATCGACTTAATCATTATCCATTGCTCTGCCAGCAGAGCCAACCGCAATTTCACGGTCGAAGACCTCGAAGCCTGTCACAAGGCTCGTGGCTTAAAGAGCATCGGCTACCACTACTACATCACCAAGGATGGCGAAATCTACCCATGCCGTCCTGAGGAGATGATCGGTGCCCATGCCAAGCATTACAACGCCCACTCAATAGGAATCTGTTACGAGGGCGGCTTGGATGCCAACGGCAATCCTGCCGATACCCGAACCGAAGCCCAGAAGCGCTCGATGATAGAACTCTTGAAGAGCCTCTGCCTCGACTATCCCGATGCCGAAGTCATCGGCCATCGTGACCTCCCATGGGTTCGCAAAAGCTGCCCATGCTTTGATGTAAAGAAGTGGCTGAAAGAAATAAACTTCCACATTTAGGAAGAAAATAAGTTCAGTCCATGTTTTCATCCCAATCCGTAAGTTATTCAGCTTACAGATTGGGATTTATCATTTAATTCTCATTTGAAGTCAACTTCTTCAAATCATAGTACATCAAACGAGTGTGCAAAGTCTTTGTTACGTCATAACCAAGATTCTCCGCTTCTTGCATACGTTTCTCCCTTGGAATGTCTTGAGACAACTTACGCCCACGATTATTCGGAATAACATCTACTCTAATGCTATCATTTGATAGCGTAAACATACATACGAATGCAGAACAACAAGCTTGCTTGATTGTTATGCTGAGATGCCGCCAATCTTTAGAAAAGATTGCGCAAATGTCATTTCAGCCCCTTCCTGTCATTATCTTCGAACCAGTCAGCCAGTGCTTCCTCGAAACTCCACTTAAACTGATAGCCACAGTTCTTCAACTTCTCACCACAGATATTAGTAGAAATCTGGAGCTTCTTCACTCTCGCAGGACAGATACCCATTGGCGAGCCAAGAAGCATGGCAGTTCTTGCCATAGGCATGATAACCCAGTTAGGAATATCAGGAACAAACTGAGTCAAACCTGTTACCTTCTTCATTGCCTCAACAATATGCTGAATAGTATAAGCAGGTTCGAAGCAACAGTTATATAACTCAACACCATGCTCATGATGCTCCAAACGATACAGCATGAAGCGCACCAACTCCTTTACATAGATGCAGGCCTTGATAGTATCCTTTCTACCTGGGTAAGCAAACTTATGACCACGGATAGCCCAATACAATCTGGTGAAGTTACCATTCTCACCCTTTCCGAATACCACACCAGGACGAACGATAGTGAGCTGGCGATGAGCAGCATCACCATTCTGCCACTTCTCATGAATCTTCTCTGCCACCAACTTAGAGATGCCGTATGCAGTATTAGGAGTTGGCAAAGTTGTCTCCTTCTTCAACTCCTCAGCAGCTCCGTATGGTGCGATACTAGAAGTAAACACTATCTTCTTGATATTCCACTTCTCTGCAAAAGCCACCACATTCTCAGCACCACGGATATTCGTCTCGAAATACTCATGGTCCTCATGACCAGGAGTACGATGCACAGCAGCAAAGTTGAAGATAACATCATCCTCAGTAGGAGTAAACGGCAAGTTCTCGATAGGCTTGCGGATATCATACTCGATGAAAGTTGACTGCAACTTCTGACCATCACGCAAAGCTGGCTTATAATCCTTTACTACCGGATTAGGAGTACCAGGCTTTACGATATCGAGGTTATATACTTGGGCGTTAGGATAACGCTCCTTAATCAAATTTGTAAGATGGGTACCGATAAAACCGGTACCACCAGTGATAATATAGTTCATTGCTTCTTGTTATTTTGCAGATTCTCCGAAGACTTATAAGAATCATTTAAAACAAAGAAGCACCGTTTTTTGATATATATTATGAACAAGAGTTTTTAGAAACGCTTAGGAGATAATCCATGTTTCCTAAAGAAAGTCATCATACTCTTCATATGAATAAACATTTTCTTGCCTATTTTAGAACTAGCCCTCAGATGATTATGAATCATTTGAGCCATAGGCAGATATATTACCGGACGTTTTAATTTCCAAGACCTTAAACAGATATCTTCATCTTCCATATAGAGGAAATAGTCTGTATCAAAGCCACCTAATTCTGCATAAAGTTCTCTCTTCATAAACAAAGCAGCACCAATAGCCCAATCCACTTCCTGCGTTTTAGAGCAATCCAAGTCTTTACAAAGATAACGGTTAACCTTCTCGTTGTTTGCGCTATCCTTTCCTTTGGTCATACCTCTTGAAACTAGACTTTTCACATCAATGTATCTCCTGACACTTCTTTGTAAGGAACCATCAGGATTTAAAAGCTGTGGAACGATAATGCCAACTTCCGGATGCTTCTGCGCAAATGTTAGCATATGGCATAAAGCATCACCCTTGATTATGATGTCTGGATTGATAACAGCTATGTATTCCCCATGAGCAGCAAGCACACCCTTGTTATTATTTTCTCCAAATCCCAGTGCCTCTTGGTTTTGAATGATAGTTACTTGTGGATAATGCTGACGAATGAACTCTATAGAGCCATCCGTTGAACAATTATCCACATATATCATTTCCACCCAATCAGCTACATTTTGAGATATGGGGGGGTAATATTGTTATATACCGATGGCAACAAATCCTTAAGATAACGCAAGTGATTCATCCCCACGGTTATGATAGAAATCTTTGGAGTTTCCATTATTTATTAATCTTAAAAAATCAACATTTAACACTTAACATTCAACATTATTTTTGGTATCCCAGTTCTTTCAACAGTTTCTTGTTCCATTCAGAACGTTCCTTATCAAAGAACCAGCCCCATTTATTGAAGTACTTCACCATATTCTCCATGTGAATCTTCAACATTTTCTTACTCTTATAAGATGCAGCCCTATGCGCATGAACCACAGAAACCAATGGCCAGTACATCGTGCGATAATATTTATGCATTCTTCGGGTAATATCAATATCCTCAGGATACATGAAGTATCGCTCATCAAACAAGCCCACCTTATCAAATGCAGACAAGCGGAAGAACATGAAACTTCCCTGATGATATGGTATGTTTGCAGGAGTCTTGTGATTCCAAAATTCCAAAGTATAACGATAGTTCATCTTCTCTCCCATCTTCTTTGGCATAAAACGACGGAAGATAAGGTCGAAAGGCGTTGGCAACAAACGAGTGGTCAACTGTAGGCGACCATCAGGATAGCGCAGCATCGGCTGAAGCTGAGCCACATCCGTGTTTGCTTCCATATACTCTGTAATCTTTGAGATGACACCTTCTTCAAAATATACATCAGAATTAATAACCAGATGATAGTCGGCATGAATCTCCTGTGCCTTCTTTATAGCCACATTATGCCCAGGTCCATATCCCATGTTGGCATTATTAAAGATATACTCCACCCCGTCCAACAGAGAACAGAAATCCTTAAGTTCATCACTAGGCGAATTGTCACTTATATAAATAGGTGCAATACCATTCTTGCGCATAGAATCTATGCACTTCTTTAATTCTTCGTGATCTGACTTATAGGTCACTATAGAAGCTGTTATAATCATAGCAAAAATTAAAAAGTAAATGGTGAATTAAAATCTTTTAGTAAAGGATGTTTTGTATCCTTATCACTTAGATTAGCATGCTCCGTTGGTATGTGCCAATCAATACCGAGAGAGTCATCCAAGATAGAGATACCCCCATCAGCCTCTGGGTGATAGAAGTTATCACACTTATATTGGAACACCGCTGTTTCCGATAACACTGCGAAACCATGTGCAAAGCCCTTCGAGATGAAGAACTGGCGATGGTTATCCTCTGTCAGTTCTACAGCTACATGCTTGCCATAAGTAGGGGAGCCTTTGCGAATATCTACTGCTACATCGAGCACTCTACCTTTTACGCACCGTACCAACTTACTCTGAGTATAAGGTGGGCACTGGAAGTGAAGGCCTCGCATCACGCCATAGCTGCTCATAGACTCGTTGTCTTGG
>CAVBFV010000024.1:0-21079 GCA_963594575.1 Lachnospiraceae bacterium
TCCGCAATTACGACGAGGCACGCCAGTATGCCAACGACATCTACCAGCACCAGGCCATCACCCAGCTCCTCTCAAAGGGAGCCCGCGGCATCGTAATCAGCGAGCCAAACCTCCTGCTGCTGGGCACCAGTCTGAGCTACGACGATTATACCCTCTTCTATACCCAGCATCTGGCACCACTGAAAATCAGCAAGGATCCACTGCTTGAAGAACCGGCGGAAATCATCCAGCAGGAAAAGACGGATGATACGGAAGAAAATGATGAAGAAGAAACCGGTACTTCTGAAAGCGGAACTACCGGAACTCTCAGCAACGGAACTACCGGGACATCCGAAAACGGAACAACCGGAACCCAGGGAACCGATGCGGATATAAAGGAAGAAAAAGCACCAAATACAACTTTCGACAACGACGACAGTCTGGATTTGGACAGTGAAGAATATGATTTAGATGGATTTTAGTGGAATGCCGAAGAAATCATGGAAGATACCTTCGTGTGGCTCTGGAACAACCGAATATGTCTCATACGGGTTTGGGTTAAAACTGCTTTTAGTTATTTCTACAAAGAACAGAAGAAGGTAACCAGGAAGGGTACAGAAAAGTCGACACAGAAGCCATGGAAGATGGAAACGATGATGAAACTCTCGCCCGAATAACGGGTGATGATTGGCAACGTTGTATCCATGGACGTGGCTCCACCTACACTGATAGGTGCCAGTTTGCCGAAATATTTTGCCAGCAGCGGAGCACACAGCAGGGTGAGAATCTCGCGGCAGATGTTGGCAAGAAGGGCGATCGTTCCCAGTTCGGCGCCCCGGTATTCGGTGATGAAAATACTCGAAAGAGAGTAATATCCGAATCCTGAACCGATTGCCAGACAATCGGTAAGCTGGCGGTGGCTCAAGATGAGAGATACGGCGGCACAACCTGCCAGCGTACCCAAAATGGTCATCACAGGGAGCATCATCAGACGGGGATTCACCTTCTTGAAACTCTTCAGCACAGAGGTATCGCAACCGATGCTGATACCTACGCAGAACATCAGGCAGCAGAGTGCATAATAGCTCACATCGCTATCCAGAAGACCTGCCGGAATCACATCACACAAGCCTACGATGATACCCAGAACAAAGAAGCTTACGATAATCAAACTGCCTTTCATGCCTTGCCTCCTTTCCCGGTTTCAGCGTGAGCCGACGATTTAGCCTGCTTTGCTGTAACATACTTCCACAATGCCCAAGCAAAGAGTGCACTACCCAGACTGCCTCCCAAGGTCAGGGCTATCGCCTCAAGTCCCAGGGTCTGAAGACCGCTGATGATACGAGGGTTAGAACCTACCTCGATACCGAGCAGGAACAGGAGTACCCATATCAGCGCCGTGATGATACGGCCGATAAAACTCATTTTCTTGTTGCGGAGCAGATAGCCGGTACCTATTCCGCATAGCATAATCATTACTATCTTGAGCATTGTTTCTTGTTTTTCTTCTTTTTATTGTTCGTTTTTATGAATTACCTTACCATAAAAAACGGATTCCCGGTCGTATTATTGCTTAATAGACCGAGAATCCTGATGATATTTATAAGTAATCTTCAATGGTTACTCGCCCCTATTACTTAGCCAGACTGTTTGAGTTCAACTCAGTCTGAGGAGTTGGATAGAACAGCTTGCTCTTGTCGAAACCAGTACGGCCGATTGCAGCCATAGCCTCAGCTGTCTTGCCCCAGCGGCGCAAGTCGTACCAGCGCAGGTTCTCCATCGGGAACTCAATCATACGCTCGTGCTCAATCTGAGCCTGAACCTCAGCCTGTGTTGTACCGGTCATGGCTGGCATGTTGCCGTGAACTCTTCTCACATCGTTGATCAGCGGAATAGCCTCTCCTGTACGACCCAAATCATTGAGTGCCTCGGCCTTCATCAGGAGAACGTTGGCATAACGCATCAGAGGAATGTTCACGTCGGTATGCTTCTGTGACAAAGCAGCTTTGGTAGGTGGCATGAACTTGCGGAACTGAAGAACCCGGTCTCTCTCCTCTGGATCTTTTACCCAATCCTTAAAGTCATAATCATAAACCTTACCGGTTCCATCATTGAAGTATGGATCATTGAAGTAAACAGATTCGTAGAGACGGGCATCATACATGCCATTGTTCAATTTACCTTCCTTCTTAAACTCGTTCATCAAAGCCTGAGATGGAGCGATTTCATCCCAACCGCCGAATGCACTGGTACCAATCCATTTGTGCAGATAGGTACGATACCATGCGCCACTGACACTACTCATAGAGAACTGGATTTCGAAGATAGACTCCTTACAGTTCTTGTTGGTACCATTGAACATGCTCAGGAAATTGCTTTCAAGTTCATATCCCTTTACATTGTCAAAAGCCTTAAGTGCCTCGTTCAGATACTCAGTTTTCTTCTCTGGCTGCTCTGAAGCCATGGTGAGATAGGCAAAGCCGAGGTAAGCATAAGCAGAACCGGAAGTAGCACGACCCAGATTATCAGCAGGACGCTTCTGTGGTAAATCAGCACCAGCCTTCTGCAAATCATCCACGATGAAGTTCCAACTGTCAGGACGCTCAGACATAGCCTTGTCAAGTTCGCCTGAAGAAGTGATATATATATCACGGTTTACAATCTTCTCCCAGTTGAGCAAGAGCTGCATGTGGTAGAAAGCACGCATGAAACGAGCCTCAGCCACGATTTCTGTTCTATCCTTTGCATCAATCTGTGCATCGGTCATGGCCCCAACCTTAGTCATTACCTGGTTGGCAAAGCTGATACCATGATAGTAGTACCACCAGTAAGAGGTAAACTGAGAGTTACCGTTGGTAAAGGTAAAATCTCTCAACTGTACCCAGTTCTGATAGTTCTGGGCGTCTGAACCCATTTCCACATCGTCCTGGCGATAAGCCTCAACAGGCCATTTCACCTCAGGGAAGCTCCACTCATCACCGAAATACATCTGTGAGTAAACGGCAGCCATACCTGATTCAGCATCGCTTTTGTTACGCCAGTAGTTACCAGAAGTCAATTCATCTGGCGAAGTCTTTGTAAGAAAGTCATCACAAGAAGTGAGTGACAGTGCAAGGCAAATGCCTGCTATATATTTTAATGCTTTCATAATGATTTCTCCTTAGTTATTTATTTAGAAAGATACCTGTGCACCTACTGTGTAAGAGCGAGAGAACGGATAGGTAAAGCGGTCGATACCACTGTTCAATACGCCCTGTGAGAACTCTGGGTTAGCACCAGAATAGCCAGTGATGGTGAACACGTTTTCTGCACTCACGTAGAAACGGATGCTCTCGCAGTAAATATGCTTAGACAATGCCTTTGGCAAGGTGTAACCCAACTGTACCTGGCGCAGACGTACGAAGTCGCCGTTCTCCAGAAAGCGGGTTGACTCGCGGGTGTTCTGGTTAGGATCACCGAAGACTGCACGTGGAATATCGGTCTTGGTGTTAGTAGGCGTCCAGGCATTGAGGGTAGTCTTGAGGAAGTTAGAACCTGAGTTCATACCCTCGTAGTAGTAGCGGATACCATTATAAAGCTTGTTGCCGAATGCACTACCGATAACTGCAGAGAAGTCGAAGCCCTTGTAGCTGGCACCGAGGTTGAGGTTAGCCTCTACCTTGGCAATACCTGTACCTGAGTAAGTCTTGTCGTCCTCATCAATCACACCATCACCATTCATATCCTTGAAACGTACATCACCAGGCTGAGCATTTGGCTGAAGGAGTTCGCCCTTGCTGTTCTTATGAGCCTGAACCTCTTCAAGGCTTTGGAAGATGCCGTCTGCCTGATAGAGATAGAAAGCTCCGATTGGCTTGCCTACCTTGGTCTGGGTTGGGAAGTGCTCTGTACCATACTTCAAACCTACACCATAGATTGTCTGGTCTTCGTTGGCAAGAGCTACCACCTTGTTGGCAATGGTACTGATGTTGAAACCTACGTTATATTCGAAATCATTAATCTTGTCGTTCCAGTTCAACTCCAACTCAAAGCCCTGGTTGCGCATCTTACCTACGTTCAAGGTAGGGTTGTCAAGACCTGCAGAAGGAGCGATTCTACGGGTAATCAGAAGATCACGTGTCTCGTTGAGATAGTAGTTGATGTTACCATTCAGGTGGTTACCGAAGAGACCGAAGTCGAAACCGATGTTCTTGGTATCTGTAGTCTCCCACTTCAATGAGCGGTTCTCCAATGCACGTGCGATGCTACCGGTCCAAGGGTTTGAGCCTGCACCCTGTACATAACCCATGTACATATCGTTGTAGCTGGAAATTCTAGCCAGGAAGTCGTATTTGCCAAGCGCATTCTCGTTACCGAGCTGACCCCAGCTGGCACGGAACTTCAAGTTGCTGATTACAGAATTCTTTGGGAAGAAAGGCTCCTCGCTGATTCTCCAACCAACAGCTACTGATGGGAAGAAACCCCAACGGCTGTCTGCACCGAACTTAGAAGATCCATCCTCACGGAAAGTGAACTGGAAGAGGTAACGGTCGTTGAAATTGTAGTTAATACGGCCGAAGAAAGAAGCACGGTTATACTCCCAGTAAGAACCTGTACCGAAGTAAGTACCACCTACACCACCACTGATGGTTGGGAAGTTAGGATCGAGGAAGCCGGCTGGCTTATCACTGGTATTGAGCTGACCGTTGATTACCTCGTTCACATTGGTTTTACCTTCTACAGATACTGATTCCCAGTTATATTTAATCATGCTGAGAGAGGTACCGAGCATGGCGTTGATGCTGTGCTTCTGAATCTGCTTGTTGAAAGAAAGCACGTTCTCAAATACCTGCTCCTGCCAGTATGCACGATACTCGTAGCTGTTTGGATAGAGGTTAGGACTCTTGTAGTCGGCTGTATAATCAGGATAGTGAGAATTATCTATCTCATGCTCACCACGATAACCGTAGCTGGTCTTGAAGTTGAGCCATGGGAAGAAGTTGAATGTCAAGGCAGCATTGGCTGTTGTATGATACTTCTTGTAAGTATTCTTCTTGTAATAGTCGTCGGCTACGACGTTACGGTTGTTTGGAAGACCGTCGAAATCGCTCAAACCGAAGCCATACTTTCTGCTCTCATCATAAATAGGTACGAGAGGAGACATCATATAAGCCTCTTTCAACTGATACTGTGGCTGGTGGCCCTTGGTAAACTTGAAGTCTACATTGGCATCGAGGTCGATGATTCCCTTGGTAGCATGTACCTTCATACGTGCGATGTCATGGCGCTCGCTGTTACCGAGGAAGATACCCTTCTCGTCAGCGTGGTTGTAAGATACAGAGTACTGACCCTTTTCTGCACCACCGCGCAAACTTACCATGTAGCTCTGAGCCAGACCCTTACGACGGATAGCATCTACCCAGTCAGAGTTCACACCTGTCTCATGAGTTACGTATGCTGGCAAAGGTTCACCGGCATTCTCGTACATCATCTTATGCACCTTCTTATAACCTTCAGCATCCAGGAGGTCGAGGTCCTTAGATACCTGAGTAAAGCTGAGGTAAGAACTGAAATCAACCTTAGTCTCGCCCTTCTTACCGTTCTTGGTTGTGATCAGAACCACACCGTTGGCAGCTACAGAACCATAGATGGCAGCGGCAGCACCATCCTTCAGAATCTCCATAGACTCGATGTCCTGAGGGTTCACGCTGTTGATATCGCCTGGAAAACCATCCACAATATAAAGAGGTTCGTTGCTACCGGTAGTCTTGATACCACGAATCTTGATGCTCACACCTGCACCGGCGTTACCACCACTCTTCAGGATGTTCACACCGGCCACCTTACCCTGCAAAGCCTCAGCTGGGTTGGTAGTAGTGCGCTTAGCCATCTCCTTGGTATTGACAGAAGAAAGAGCACCGGTCATATCGCTGCGCTTCATGGTACCATAACCTACTACTACCACTTCGCTCAAAGCCTGTGTGTCCTCGCTCATGGCGATGTTCATGTTTTCTGAAGCCTTCACCTCGCGGTCTACGAAACCGAGGTAAGAAACCTTCACCTTAGCGCCCTTGGCTGCATTGATGGTGAACCGGCCGTCCATATCGGTTACTGCGAGTTCGTCGGTACCAACTACAGAAACAGTAGCACCAATGACTGGCTCACCGTTGTCGTCCTTCACAACACCCTGCATCTTGTGCTTGTTGCTCTGCTGAGGAGCGGCTGCCGCATGCTTCTCAGAAACAACGATAGATTTCTGCGAAACCACAGAGTATTTCAAGTTGCGTCCTTTCAAGGCTGCATCGAGTACAGCTGTTACAGGAACGCCACTCTTCCTGATAGTGATATCCTTGCGATGGTCAATGATATCACTCTTGTAAGAAAACCTGTAAGATGTCTGGTTTTCGATTGTACTGAACACCTGCTTCAAGGAGGCATTCACAACATTGACAGTTACTTTCTGCTGTGCCGATGCTCCCAAGAGAGGAAGGCACATCAGGATGAAGATCATCAAACTTTTCAAGTAATTGCGTCTAATCATAATGCTTATGTTTAGTTATACAAATAAGTTTTAATTAACCTATGTTTTTAGGTTTTGTCACTAGGTAATACAAACGTTTTCATAAAAAGTACCAAAGAATCTTCATCATTAACTCTCTTTAACACAAAGTCGTATCCACCATTCCATTTTTCTTTGTACTTTAGCACCCCGAAAAGAAAAAGGATATAAAATATGAGCAACGGATTATTACTTTGGATAGACGACGAGATAGAACTTCTCAAGGCGCACATCATCTTTCTGGAAAAGAAAGGATACGAGGTGCAAACGGTAAGCAACGGCCCTGATGCCATTGAACTTTGCCGCCAGCAGACCTTCGACCTCATCCTGCTAGATGAGATGATGCCAGGACTCAGCGGACTGGAAACCCTGCTACACATCAAGGACATCCAGCCTGCCACACCGGTAGTGATGTGCACCAAGAGCGAAGAAGAAAACATCATGGACCAGGCAATCGGTTCAAAGATAGCCGACTATCTGATCAAACCCGTAAACCCGAACCAGATTCTGCTGTCGCTCAAGAAGAACATCCACCGCAAAGACATCGTGGCAGAGGTGACGCAGAGCGGATACCAGCAGGACTACCAGCAGATAGCCATGCAGATGATGGAATGCAGAACGGCGGAAGACTGGATGGAGATTTACAAGCGACTGGTTAGCTGGGAGCTGAAGCTGAGCGATACGGCTAGTCCGATGGCTGAGATGCTGGGCATGCAGAAGGAAGAGGCTAACCAGGGGTTCGCCAAATACATAGCCAAGAACTATCTCGACTGGGTGAGTCCCGACAACAGAGACCGCCATCTGATGAGTCCCGACATCTTCAAGCGCAAGATATTCCCGCTGCTCGATGAGGGCAAGAAGGTGTTCCTGATTGTGATAGATAACTTCCGCTATGACCAGTGGCGCATGCTGGCTGAAGACATCGGCGACCTGTTCGACATCGACGAGCAGCTCTACATGAGCATCCTGCCTACCGCCACACAATATGCGCGCAACGCCATCTTCAGCGGTCTGATGCCAAACAAGATAGCCGAAATGTTCCCTGACCTCTGGGTAGATGAGGACGAGGAGGAAGGCAAGAACCTGAACGAGGCACCGCTGATACAGACCCAGATAGAGCGATTCAGAAAGCACTATACCTTCAGTTATCACAAGGTGAACGATTCGCAGGGTGCCGACCGCTTCCTGGAGCACTACAACGAGTGCCGCAACTACGACTTGAACGTGCTGGTGATTAACTTCATCGACATGCTCTCTCACGCGCGTACCGAATCTAAGATGGTGCGCGAGCTTGCCAACAACGAGAGTGCCTACCGCAGCATCACGCAGAGCTGGCTCCGCCATTCGGTTCTCTCCGAGCTCTTCAAACTCCTTTCGCAGAGCGATTACCAGGTAGTGCTCACCACCGACCACGGCAGCATCAGGGCATCGAAACCAATCAAGATTGTAGGCGACCGCAACACGAACACCAACCTGCGCTACAAGCTAGGCAAGAATCTGGCTTACCAGAGCAAGGAAGTGTTCACCATCAAGGAGCCTCACCGTGCCCAGTTGCCGGCACCTAACCTGAGTACCTCGTATGTATTTGCCACGGGCGACAGTTTCTTCGCCTATCCGAATAATTACAACTATTATGTGCAATACTACAAGGATACCTTCCAGCACGGTGGCATCTCGATGGAGGAAATGCTCATCCCGCTCATCACGCTGACAGCGAGAAAAAGGTAAGAAGGGATAGTTAATAGTTGATAGTTGAAAGTTAATAGTAATCATAAAGTTCAAAGTAAAATATATGAAGATAAAAATTGACTCATTAGACACGATCCATGAAGCAGCCAAGGAATTTCTGCAGAACATGGGCGACGGCAAGGTCTTTGCCTTTTATGGCAAGATGGGAGCCGGAAAGACAACATTTGTAAAAGCTATTTGCGAAGAACTGGGCGTAGAAGATGTCATCACTTCGCCTACCTTCGCCCTCGTAAACGAATATACAGCTGGCGACGGCTCTCCTGTCTACCACTTCGATTTCTACCGCATCAAGAAACTCGATGAGGTGTACGACATGGGCTACGAAGATTATTTCTACAGCGGCAACCTCTGCTTCCTGGAGTGGCCGGAACTGATAGAAGACCTGCTGCCGGAAGACTGCACCAAAGTGACTATCACCGTCGAAGAAGACGGAACCAGAAGCGTAGAATGGTAAGTCACCGACAGCCCCAAAAATGCGTCCCGACGTAGACTTTGCTACGTCCCGACGCAGTTCTCATTACGTCCCGACGTAGCAAAGTCTGCGTCGGGACGTATTTTTAGCCCCCTCGTAGCGCAGTCTGAAAGGCAGGAAAAGGCACAAAAAAAGCATCTGGCTGAGAACATGTTTTCTCAAGCCAGATGCTTTTATCATTTCCTATCCGGGCTGATTACAGGAGAGCCTGGAACTTCTCGGTAAGGGTTGCCTTAGAGGCTGCGCCAACGTACTTATCTACCAGCTGGCCTCCCTTGAAGAAGAGGATGGTAGGGATATTACGAACACCAAACTCCATAGCGATGTCGTCGTTCTCCTCTACATCACACTTACCTACTACCAACTTGCCGTCAAACTCCTCAGCAAGTTCTGATACGATAGGAGCAATCTGGCGGCAAGGACCGCACCATGTTGCCCACAAATCTACTACCAATGGCAGTTCGCCATTCTTGTAGCTCTCGAAATTCTCGGTTGTAATTGTTACTTCCATTTTTCTATACCTTTTTATATTAAAACTAAAATTACTTCTAATTAATCTGATAGCTCATCTTAGGATGCTGCTCGATATACTGGATGAGGGCATGGCCCACACCCACCGTATGCTCACGGGCACGCATCAGCAGATAGGTATTGCTGTCTACATCATGTATCTGGAAAAAGAGCTGCGCCTTGCCCTCGTCATTCTCCAGAATGGTCTGCAGGTCGCTGACCATCGTTTCATCTATCGCATCGCTCTCCACATTGATGGTAAAGCGGTCAATGCGGTTCTCCTTGACCGTCTGCAGATACTCCACATTGCCTATCTGGAAATCGAGATAGTTGGCATTGCCGTAACGGGAAACGCACTTGGCGGTGATGTAGATGGTGCTGCCTTCAACCATGATGCCGCGCCACTTGCCCCAGTCCTCGCCAAAGAGAGCCAGCTCGCCTGAGCCCTCAAAGTCTTCGAGCGTAACGAAACCGCACGGCTTGCCCGTCTTGGTAAACTTCGACTTCACACCCGTGATGATGCCGCCCAGCACCACATCCTCCTTCTTTGCCAGCTCCTGCTTGTCGCCCAGTTCAGAACAATGGGTATTGCAGAGGGAGTTGAGGATGATGCTGTACTCATCGAGCGGATGGGCAGAAAGATAGATGCCCACAAGCTCACGCTCACGGTTCAGACGTTCGATGGTACTCCAGCTCTCAGCATCAGGAATAGGCGGCGTAGCTATCTCTATCGCCTCGGTACCGCCAAAGAGTGAGTTGGCAGCCTCGTGCTGTTCCTGCTGGAAGAGCTGACCGTAGCGCACCAGCGTATCGAGGAAGGTTTCGCCCTTGTTGTTCTTGCCGAAGAACTGCTCGCGACGGATGCCGAAACTGTCGAAACCGCCACTCAGCGCCAAGGTTTCGAAAGCCTTGCGGTTCACGCTGGAGTAATCTACACGCTCGGCAAAATCGAAGATGCTCTTATAAGGTCCGTTCTTCAGTCGCTCTGCCACGATGGCATCGGCTGCCGGAGCACCCATACCCTTGATGGCTGAAAGACCGAAACGTATCTCTCCATGCTCGTTCACACCGAACACGCGGTAACTCTCGTTCACATCCGGTCCCAAGGTCTTGATGCCCATCGACTGGCACTCCTCCATCAGCTTGGTGATTTCGGTAATCTGTGCAAAGCGTCGGGTCATCAGCGCCGCCATATATTCGGCAGGATAGTGCGCCTTGAGATAGGCAGTCTGGTAGGCTACCCACGAATAACAGGTGGCATGAGACTTGTTGAAGGCGTAGGAAGCAAACTTCTCCCAGTCGCCCCATATCTTCTCCAGCACCTTCGGGTCGTGGCCGTTCTCCTGCCCCTGCTTGATGAACTTAGGCTTCATCGCATCTACGATAGCCTTTTTCTTCTTACCCATCGCCTTACGCAGCGCATCTGACTCGCCTCGGGTGAAGCTCGCCAACTGACGGGAAAGAAGCATCACCTGCTCCTGATAGACCGTGATGCCGTAGGTATCCTTCAGATACTTCTCCATACACGGGATATCGTAGGTAATCGCCTGCTTGCCGTTCTTGCGGGCAATGAAGTCAGGGATGTAATCCATAGGTCCCGGACGGTAGAGGGCGTTCATGGCGATGAGGTCCTCGAACACCGTAGGCTTCAGCTCACGGAGATACTTCTGCATACCCGGCGACTCGAACTGGAAGGTTCCGATGGTCTGACCGCGCTGGTAGAGCTGATAGGTCAGTTCGTCATCGATAGGGATGGTATCGAGGTCAACGACATCGCCCGTAGTCTGCTTGATAACCTTGCATGCCTCCTTCATCTCGGAGAGGGTCTTCAAGCCCAGGAAGTCCATCTTAATCAGACCGGTGGTCTCGATGACATGGCCGTCGTACTGCGTTACCGCCGTCTTCAGTCCCGGGAAATCAGGGTCATCGGCAGTAGATACAGGCACCCAGTTGCTGATAGGGTCGCGGCAGATGATGAATCCGCAGGCATGGATACCCGTGCCTCGGATGGTTCCCTCGAGCATCTTGGCATACTTGATGGTATTGCTCTCGCGGGGATCGTTGGAGAACTCTGCCTCGCGCAGCTCTGGGGTATATTTGATGGCATTGGTCAGGTTCATCTTGGCACCGTCAGGCAATCGGTCTGGGATAGCCTTGCAGAGTGCATTCGCCTTATCCAACGGCAACTTCTCTACACGCGCCACGTCCTTGATGGAGTTCTTCGTGGCCATGGAACCGTAGGTAATGATATGGGCACAGTTCTCATGACCGTACTTATCCATTACCCAGCGCAATACCTTGCCTCGGCCGTCATCATCAAAGTCGGTATCAATATCCGGAAGGTTCACACGGTCTGGGTTCAGGAAACGCTCAAACAGGAGGTCGTACTTCAATGGGTCAATCTTGGTAATGCCCAAGCAGTAAGCCACCACCGAACCTGCCGCAGATCCACGTCCCGGGCCCACCATCACGCCGAGTTCCTCGCGCGCCGCCCTGATGAAGTCTGACACGATGAGGAAGTAGCCCGGGAAACCCATGGTCTTCATCACGTGGAGCTCGAAGTTTACATGCTCGTCTACATTCTCGGGCAGCGGGTCGCCATAAAGCTTTTTGGCTCCCTCGTAGGCAAGGTGGCGCAGATATTCTGCCTCAAACTTGATACGGTATATCTTATCGTAACCGCCCAATCGGTCGATTACCTTCTGACCTTCCTCTGGTGGCAGCGGGTTCTTGCCGTTCTCATCAGAGGTAAACTCCTTGTAGAGGTCTTCTTCTGATACCTTCTGGCGCAACTGCTCCTCGGTACCGAAACTCTCCGGAATCGGGAAGAAAGGCATGATAGGACCATGGTCGATGCTGTAGATTTCTACCTTATCTAATACTTCGAGGGTATTGGAAAGCGCTTCGGGGATATCCGAGAACACATCGTTCATCTCCTGGCGGGTCTTGAACCATTCCTGCTTGGAATAGCGCATACGGTTAGGGTCGTCGAGATCCTTGCCGGTAGCGATACAGAGCAGATGGTCGTGAGCCTCGGCAGTCTCCTTATCCTCGAAGTGGCAGTCGTTGGTGCACACCAGTTTGATGTTAAACTCCCTTGCCATCTTGATGAGTTCCTTGTTGGCACGCTGCTGCAACTCGTAAGCCTCGCGATTGGCAAGCAGACTCGGGTCATCGGGTACTTTATGGCGCTGGAGCTCGAGATAGTAATCATCGCCAAAGAGGTTGTGGTACCACTGGCAAGCCTCGCGGGCTCCTTCCAGGTCGCCATGCAGAATCTTGGATGGCACCTCGCCTGCAATACATGCCGAACAGACGATGAGGTCTTCGTGATACTTCTCCAGATCGGCACGGTCGGTTCGTGGGCGCATGTAGTAACCATCTACCCACGAATTGCTCACCAGCTTGATGAGGTTCTTGTATCCATTATAATTCTTGGCAAGTACAATGAGGTGATAACCGCTCATATCGCCCTTATCCTTCTCTCGGTCGGCTTTGGTTCGGCGTGCCACATACATCTCGCAGCCTATGATAGGCTTGAAAGGTTCGAGTCCCTCCTTCTTGCGGTCTTTATTAATCTTGCCGCAATAGTCGGTGAGTTCCTTGATGCCGAACATCACACCGTGGTCGGTTACCGCCATACCCTTCATGCCGTCCTTGATGGCCTTATCTACCAGATGCGGTATCTTCGACTGGCCGTCGAGAATGGAGTATTGGGTGTGTACATGCAAATGAACAAAATCTTCCATTATCTGTTTAAAATTCGAATTTTGACAACAAAGTTACGGCGAAATATTGAAAAAGCCAAAAGAAATATGCGAAAATATTGAAAAAGGTAAAAGAAACCCACAAAAAATTTGCAAAAGTGATAAAAATGACGTACCTTTGCACCAATAAAAACTTAATCCTAGTATATGGGACAGAAAATAAAGAAATTAAAGAAGATAAGATTGCACCGCGAAGGTACCGATCAGCTGGTAACCGGAGCGATAGCATTGGTAGCCATTGCGGCTATATTGTGGACAACCTTAGACAACAAGATTCCGTTCTGGGCTTTTGTTGTTGTGTTCGGTACGGTATATGGTATCGTGCTCAACTTCTACCGTTGTCCTATCAGATACCTCAACGTAGAGGATACTTCGAAACTGGTAGTAGCACCAGCCGACGGAAAGATTGTGGTAATAGAAGAGGTGGAGAATGCTCCCTACTTCGGTGACCGCCGCCTGATGATTTCCATCTTCATGAGCCTCTGGAATGTTCATGCCAACTGGTTCCCGGTGGATGGTAAGGTGAAATTCGTGAAGCATGTGGACGGCAACTACCACAAGGCATGGCTGCCTAAGGCTAGCGAGGAAAACGAGCATGCCGACGTGATGATTACCACACCTGAGGGAGTGGATGTACTGTGCCGCCAGATTGCCGGTGCGGTGGCACGCCGCATCGTAACCTATGCCAAGGAAGGGGAAGAATGCTTCATCGACGAGCACCTGGGATTCATCAAGCTGGGTTCACGCGTGGATGTCTACCTGCCTGTAGGTACAGAAGTATGCGTAAAGATGGGACAGTCAACTACTGGCGACCAGACCATCATCGCTAAATTGAAATAACATATTGACAGATAGAGGGCAAGCCGGAACATACTTCCGGCTTTCACTCTATCATAATATACTGTAAAGAAATGAGTATCAAGAAACATATTCCAAACACGATAACCTGCTGCAACCTGGTTTCGGGCTGCATTGCAACATCGTTTGCCTTCGGCGGGAACCCAAAGATGGCATTGTTATGGATTATCATCGGAGCCGTATTCGACTTCTTTGACGGCATGAGCGCCCGCCTGCTGCACGTTTCATCGCCCATAGGCAAGGAGCTCGATTCGCTGGCAGATGACGTAACCTTCGGTGTGGCTCCTGCCACCATCGTTTTCTCACAACTCTTTGTGATGGAATATCCGGGTTTTCTGGAGCCTTTGCGCCCATGGCTGCCTTACGCAGCCTTCATCATCGCAGCCTTCTCGGCATTGCGACTGGCTAAGTTTAATCTTGATGAGCGCCAGACTACCTCTTTCATCGGTGTTCCAACACCAGCCAACGCCCTGTTCTGGGGTTCGCTGATTGTGTTCAATCCAAGCTGGCTCGAAGGATATTCATGGTCGGTATTCATCATTCTGGCTCTGATTCTCATCACCAGCTATCTGCTGGTTTGCGAGATGCCTCTTTTCGCCTTGAAGTTCAAGCAGTGGGGTTTCAAGGGCAATGAGGTGAAATATGGCTTTGCCGCGCTCACCATCATCATTCTCGCTACTTCGGTAGCACTCGATGGTCTGACCGGCTTCCTCACCGGCTGGTGGCTTGTCATCGTGGCATACGTCATCATCTCGGCGATTATTTATCTGAAGAAGAAGTAGAAGAAATTCCCTTTATGGGGACATTTGGGTATTTATGTAGATTATTAATTAAAAAATGCGGCTAGATGTGAATCCAGTCGCATTTGTTTTTTCTTCCTGTTGAGAGAAGTTTAGTTGTGTACGAGCGTACCAATCTCCTCACCATCCATCACCTTCTTGAGGTTACCTACAACATCCATATTGAACACGTAGATAGGAAGGTTGTTTTCCTTACACATGGTGGTAGCTGTCAAATCCATTACCTTCAAGCCCTTGGTATAAATCTCATCATAGGTAATGTCCTTGAACTTGGTAGCTGTAGGATCCTTCTCAGGGTCGGCGGTATAGATGCCGTCTACACGGGTACCCTTGAGCATCACGTCAGCCTCGATTTCGATACCGCGGAGAGAAGAACCGGTATCGGTAGTGAAGTATGGACTACCTGTACCTGCAGAGAAGATGCAGATATAGCCTGCCTCCATCGCCTCAATCGCCTTCCACTTGGTGTAGAATTCGCCGATAGGCTCCATGCGGATGGCAGTAAGCACCTTGTTCTTAACGCCCAAGGCTCCGAGTGCGCTGCTCAATGCCAGGGAATTGATAACGGTAGCACACATACCCATCTGGTCGCCCTTGACACGGTCGAAACCCTTCTGGCTTCCGCTCAAACCGCGGAAGATGTTACCACCACCAATCACAATGCCTATCTGAACGCCCATCTCATGGACCTCCTTTATCTGCTTAGCATAATCACTCAGGCGCTCTGGGTCGATGCCGAAGCTCTGCTTGCCCATCAGACTCTCGCCGCTCAATTTCAAAAGAATTCTTTTAAACTTTGCCATTTTATTTTAATTTACAATTTACAGTTAACAGTTTACAGGGCGTAGCCTCCTATAAACTATTAACTATTAACTATTAACTATAAACTTGATTTCTCCGAACGCATACGAGCGTATTACTCCCTTCTTGTCATGAAGGATGAGATGACCATCGTCCTCCACCTCTACGAAGGCGCCCTCGAACTTACCGTCCTTATCCTCATACCAGTGATAGCCCTTGCGACGGTAGAGCGAAAGATGATAGATGCCCGACACATCCATATAGTCGGCACGACGCAGAAGTTCGTAGTATTTGCAGAAAGCCTCAATCACCTTCTGCAGCACCTCTTCCCTATCCACCTCATGGCCCAGAATCTGAGCCAGAGATACAGGGTTGGGCGCATCGCTGTGGAACTCAGTCTGATTGACATCAATGCCGATACCGAAGATGCAGCGCTTGATGCCCTTGGAGTCGATGGCAGTCTCTATCAGCGTGCCACTGATTTTCTTGTCATACCAGTACACATCATTCGGCCATTTCAGCGTAATGCCGTCCGTATAGGAATTAAGAGCGTCCTTCACGGCGAGCGCACCAGCCTCGGAAAGGAGGAACTGCTGGCGCAAAGGTACCCACTTAGGACACATCATCATACTGAAGAGGAGGTTCTTGCCCGGCTCACTCTCCCAGGTATGCACGCCCTGTCCCCTGCCTGCTGTCTGATAGTCAGCAATGGCAATGGTCAGCGCATCTTCATCGTAAGTACCCAAATTCTTCAGGAAGGTATTCGTGGAATCCACTTCCTTTAATCGTATAATCTTCTTTTCCATGTCTATATAATAATGTATAGCGAATCACAACGGGTTATCCAATCAGCAACGGGTTGAAGGCATCCACAAGATGCTCGATGCGTTTCACCTGATGCCCTACCCCTACCACGGTAACAATATCAAAGCGAAGTTCTTTTTCCACCTTCTGTTCCTTGACGTAAGTATTGGCGGCTATTGCCAGATTACGCATCTTCCTGACATCTACGGCTTCCTCGGGCTGCTGGTATTCTTCACCCGAACGGGTCTTGACCTCTACCACAACCAGCGTCTTACCATCCGGCGAAACGGCAAGGATATCCAGATCCCGCTTGCCGGCTTTCCAGTCTCTGTCGATGACGACATAGCCTTCATTCTCGAGATAGAGCGTAGCCTCGTCTTCTCCCCATTTGCCTAATTCATTATGCTCTGCCATAGTCTATTTCCTTTATTTTGCATCAAAAGATGCTTTTACCTTGCAAAAATAACAAAAAAAGTCCACACTTCAAACTTTTTTATGTAATTTTGCACGAAAAACAATGGAAGATAATAAGAATAAAGACGAAGTATACATGCGCCGTGCCCTGATGGAGGCTCAGGCAGCATTCGATGAAGACGAGATTCCGGTAGGCGCCGTCATCGTTTGTAAAGACCGGATCATATCGCGTGCCCACAATCTTACGGAGATGCTGACCGACGTTACGGCTCATGCCGAAATGCAGGCAATCACTTCGGGAGCCAACATGCTGGGAGGAAAATACCTCAAGGACTGTACCCTCTACGTTACGGTAGAACCCTGTGTGATGTGCGCCGGAGCGTTGGGATGGGCACAGATTAGCCGCGTGGTATATGGTGCCAGCGACGAGAAAAGGGGGTATACAAAATATGCGCCCGATGCACTGCATCCTAAGACGACAGTTACATCGGGCGTATTGGAAGATGAGTGCCGCGCACTCATGCAGGATTTCTTTCAGAGAAAGAGATAATTACTTAACGAGCACTACAAGATACTTGCTGGTGCTCCAGAAAATCTGTGGATTGGTGATGCGGAGAGTATACTGCTTGTTAGCATCACGTACCAATGCATAAGAGCTTGATGGGTGGGTAGTGAGCAACTTAGCAGACTTTGACATCAACTTGATTTCAGAAATGTTGCGGATATCAACCTTGGTAAAATAACTCTTGTTGAAATTGCCGGTCATTACCTTACCATCTTCCATGATATGCTGCTCCTTCAACTCCTTCTTGGTACCGAATACATACCAGGCAGTGTTGATCTGCTTATCCTGTGCATTGATAGTCTCAGTCTTCTGGTTGCTTTCTGTAGTAAGACGAGAGGTCTTGGTATTCAGATTGTTGATCGTCTCGTCGAGCGCTGCAATATGAATATCCTTCTTGTCCAACTCCTCGCGAAGCACCTGGAGTTCCTTATCCTTCTGTGCAATCTGCTCCTGAAGGTTTGCGATGGTCTTCTTCAGCTGGTCAGCCTGCAAAGAGCTGTTAGCCATCTGCTTCTGCAGTTTAGCCAGGAGTTCGCGGTTCTGCTGCATACGGGTAGCGATGAACTGAACATCCTCCTTGAGCTGCTGTCTCTTATTGGCACCCTCACCGTTCTTCAGGAGAGTTACTCTGTGTTCAGCCTCATTGATCTGGTTCAGACCATCCTGGATTTCATTCAATGTACCCATCATATCATTAATTTCGCTATCTTTCTGAGCGATGATACTGTTTAGCGAATCATTCTGCTGATTTGCCAAATCCTGGGTGTTGTTCTTGCCGTTGTTGCAACTGGTCAAGCAAAAAGCAGCTAAACATGCCGCAAATAATAGCTTTTTCATAATCATTTTCCTTTTTAATGTTTGATTTAAAAAATTATCTTTTCGCGTAAAACGCGTCGCTTCCTATACTTTATTCATTACTTTCTTCATCCCTGCGAGCCCCGTTTTTCTTCTGCCGGCGCTCTTCACGCTTCTTCTCCTTCATCTCCTCCTTGAGCTGTTTGGGATCTTTTCCTGCCAATACGATGACAAATTCGCCCCTTGGTTCTGTCTCCTCAAAATGAGCGATTACCTCGGCAAGCGTACCCCTCACACTCTCCTCGTGGAGTTTGGATATTTCACGACAACAGCTCACCTGTCTGTCATCACCGAAAACCTCGGCAAACTGCTGCAAGGTTTTCACCACGCGATAAGGCGACTCATAGAAAATCATGGTGCGCACCTCATCCTTCAATGATTCAAGATAGGTCTGTCTGCCCTTTTTCTGCGGAATGAATCCTTCGAAACAGAAACGGTCGCATGGCAAGCCCGATGAAACGATGGCAGGAATGCATGCCGTAGGTCCAGGCAAAGTCTGCACCGTGATGCCTGCCTTGGCTGCCTCGCGGGCGAGGTAAAAACCGGGATCGCTGATACCCGGTGTTCCTGCATCGCTGATCAAGGCGATGGTTTCGCCACCCTTCAGTCGCTCTACGATGGCAGAAGATGTGCCATGTTCGTTAAACTTATGGTGAGCCACTAATCGATTTCTGATATCGAAATGCTTCAGCAGGACACTCGATGTTCGAGTGTCCTCAGCGAGTACCAAATCCGCTTCTTTCAGTATGCGAATGGCTCGCATTGTCATGTCCTCCATGTTACCAACTGGAGTCGGAACGATGTATAATGTGCCCATACTGACCGCAAATGTAGTTAATTAATCTTTCATAGCAAAAAAAAAACGCGTTTCTTTGCATTTTTTAAAACCTTATTATTAATTTTGCCCCCGAAATGACAGAAAATCTAATTGGGGAGGCGCACCGTCCCGGAAGAATTGAAGTGGTGTGCGGATCGATGTTCTCCGGAAAAACAGAGGAATTGATCCGAAGAATGAAGCGTGCGAAGTTCGCCAAGCAGAAGGTGGAAATCTTTAAGCCGGCGCTTGACACTCGTTACTCCGAGGAAGATGTAGTGAGCCATGATCAGAACTCTATCCGGTCTACTCCTATTGAGTCCTCTGGATCGATACTGCTATTGGCTTCTGATATCGACGTGGTGGGTATCGATGAAGCCCAGTTCCTGGACAATGGGCTCGTGGAGGTTTGCAACGAACTCGCCAACCGTGGTGTGAGAGTCATCGTGGCAGGACTGGATATGGACTTCAAGGGAGTTCCCTTCGGTCCGATTCCTGCTCTCTGTGCCATCGCCGACGAGGTGACCAAGGTTCATGCCATCTGCGTAAAGTGCGGATCGGTTGCCTATGTGAGCCACCGGTTGGTCAATAACGACAAGCGGGTGCTCCTGGGCGAGAAAGATGAATACGAGCCACTCTGCAGAGAATGCTACCAGAAGGCGATTCTTAACGAAAAATTATAACAAAAGGAACAGTTATGGGAAAGGAGATTACATTTGATAAATTTATAAGATGGGCGGGTGTTACCCTCATCGTACTGGCCGTGCTCTTCATGACCAATTATCTGAGCAGTGTGCTGCTGCCATTCTTCATTGCGTGGTTTTTCGCTTACCTGCTCTATCCGGTTGTGAAGTTCATCGAAAACAAACTCCACGTGAAAGTACGTGCGCTGTCTATCCTCATCGCCATGGGAACGGCCATAGCTGTTATAGGAGGCGTGCTGTGGCTCATCATCCCGCCGATGATTGACCAGTTTGACAAACTCGGTGAGGTGTTGACACGATGGCTGCATCAGACTACTCATACCAACAACCTGACGGCGCTGATCAAAGACTGGCTGCAGGCTAACCAGGAGCAGATAGAGCATTTCCTGAAAAGCAAGGACTTCAGCGATGCCATCAAGACCACCATGCCTAAGGTCTTCTCGGTAGTCAGCCAGACGGCAACGGTACTGATGAGTATCGTGGCATCGATGATTACCTTATTATATATGTTCTTCATCCTGCTCGATTATGAGACGCTGACAGCCAACTGGGTGAGAATCTTCCCTAAGAAGAACCGTCCGTTCTGGAGTGCGCTGATGAAGGATGTGGAGCGAGAGCTCAACAATTATATACGTGGTCAGGGACTGGTAGCGCTCTGCATGGGCATCATGTTCTGCATTGGTTTTACCATCATCGGTTTCCCGATGGCGATAGGTCTGGGCATTCTCATCGGCATCATGGACCTGGTTCCGTATCTCCATACCTTCGCCCTCATCCCTACGGCATTCCTTGCCATGCTGAAGGCTGCCGACACAGGTCAGAACTTCTGGCTGGTATTCGGTCTGGCTGTTCTGGTGTTCTGTGTGGTGCAGGTCATCACCGACATGGTAGTAACCCCGAAAATTATGGGTAAGGCGATGGGATTGAACCCAGCCATTCTCCTCTTGAGTCTCTCGGTTTGGGGTGCACTTCTGGGCTTCCTGGGATTGATTGTAGCCCTTCCGCTCACAACGCTCATCATAGCCTACTGGCAGCGGTATGTAACGAAGGAGAAGCCGCAATATCATGAAGAAACGGGCAAAAATGTCCCGATTTCGGATAAAAATGAAGAAAATCAGTAAAAATATGGCAAAATATTTGGTTATTTCAGATTTTTGCCGTACCTTTGCACTCGCTTTTGAAACATAAAGCAGAAGATTGACTCGCTAGCTCAGCTGGTAGAGCACAACACTTTTAATGTTGGGGTCATGGGTTCGAGCCCCATGCGAGTCACAGATCTTCAAGAAAAAGGCTTTCCATTACGGAAAGCCTTTTTTCGTTTCTTCATCGATTATCTTCATCGGATTACGCTGAGTTAATGGAAAGCGACCTGTTCGGTCGATGGGGCTGAAACCGGCTCACCCGATAAACCTGGGGGATTAAGCATATAGCTTTGTAAGTCTGAAAAGA
>CAVBFV010000025.1:0-20470 GCA_963594575.1 Lachnospiraceae bacterium
AAAACGCAAAAAGGTTGACCGTGTCATCACAACACAGCCAACCTTAACGACTAACATCTTTTTTCGGTTAATCTTTGTATGATAAACCTAAAACTAATGTCTTTTAGAGTATTTACTTGGCTTCCTTCCAATATTCTGGAGCACCAAGACCTACAGCGAAACCTGCATAGGTATGCTTGCGAAGATAGTTGAGATCCCAGAGACCAGTAGCCAAACCAGGACGCCAACCTGAATCCTTAGGAGAATCTGTAGCACACCACTGAGTGATACCATACTGCTGAGCTACAGGGATAATCTCGAAGTACTTCTGGAGAACGAAGGTGTAGAGGTCACGCATTTCCTTGTGTTGTTCCTCTGTCATATCGGCTGTCTTCACTTCTTTGCCAGCGGCATCGACATAACCCATATCAAGTTCAGAAATCTTGCAAAGCTTGCCACTTTCCTTCATCAACTCCAACATCTTGACGATATGATTTTTCTTACTTTCCTGAGTCTTAGGATCAGCATAGCAAGAGATATGCATCTGAGATGCGATACCATCAATCTTGGTAACACCATCAGCCTCCCAATCCTTGATCCACTGAATCAAACTCCTCAACTTGCCATTGTCGTCCCAATCGCTCTCCAAGTTATAATCATTGATGAAGAGTTTCAATTTCTCAGGGTCACCATTATGGGCGGCAAAACTCTTGCGAGCATCAGCCACGGCTAAGCGTACATAATCAATGTCACCGAGGTAATCCTGCCAGTAGAAGCAGTTCTTCTTGTCGTCAGCAGAAGCTGTAGCAGCATGCTGCAAGTCGAACTTGCCATCACCATCTTTATCGTTACCAGAAAGGGCCTCGTTCACAACATCCCAAGATGTAACATAACCATTAGTAGCCTCCATCATACCATCAATCCACTTGCCCATTGCATCAGTAAGACGAGATTTCTTCTCTTCGTCCGTAAGAGGAATAGAATTAGACTTAGTAATCTTGCAAACTCTAACAGAATGAACATCCAAAGTAGCATCAGCTGTCTGAGGCTTAAGAATGATGTCATAATTACCACCTTCTACTTTAGGCATTTCGATTTTTACCGAATGACGACCTGCAGCTACAGGCACTTTGGCTGTAATAGCTTGAGCTGTGCCACCCCAACCATTTTGCATGGTGAGATCTACACCACTTGCATCCTTATCAGAAGTAAGGTCTAAATAAACGACATAGTCACCTTCATCTAATTCATTATCGCCACCTGGCATAACAAAGAATTGAGACCAATCGCCTGTAGGAACAAAGTGGATAGCTCCATTAATAACAGGAGGTGTACAACCCATAGCATAGAATGGGAAATCACCATCAGTATAAGTTTCCTTATGAACCTCGGTCTCGATTTCCATTACCGGAGCCTCAGAATGAGTAACTTTTACCCACTTACAAGAAATGTCTCCTGCAAAATCTCCTGGTTGGAAAACGACAAAAGCTTTTTCTGTTGTTAATCCACTAAATGTTACAGATTGCTCTTTCCACTGTGTAGAAACTGACATTTTCTGGGATGTTGTTGCTCCCCAGTTACCCGTCTGCACATCAATCTGTCCATCTTCTGAAGCCTTGATCATAGCTGTTACCTTATATTCTCTCTTGGCATCAACATCTACAGGATAATTGTCAACTACAAAATACTGATACCATTTTCCAGGATATTTGCTAATCAAAATTCCATCTTTGATTTCAGGAGTATAGTCCATTACATAAAAAGGGAAACTATTCATTTTAGAAAAGTCGGTATAAGCATCTACCTTATCAACTTTCTGACTAGGGTCTACCTGAATTTCCTTATCTGCAATAAGTTTACTAAGATACTTCTTGTTCTGCTGAGAATGCCAAGCAAGCGTATGACCATAGATGGTCAAACCTGCATCCTGTGCATTTGTAACGAAATCCTTAACAGTATTAAAGTCAAAGGTTCCATCATTTTTTACACAAGAAGCATACTTCATGGCGTTGCCTGCTGTCATCTCCTCGAAGTTGCTACCAGCCAAGCAATATACAAGCTCCTGTTTGTTGAAGTCGGGCGCAGCCAGTGCAATACCCAACTTAAAGTCGGGATTGCACTTGCCAGAAGCCTTCATGTCTTCGACATATTTCTTCAAAGGCTCATAGTTGTTAAGATACTGATATTCCTTCAAGTTCTTGGTCATATCAGTTCTGTACTCCGAGAACTTGTCATCAGCACATGATGACAAAGCCAAGAGAGCTACCAAGCCTAAACCAAAATTAATATTTTTCAATTTCATAATAATCTACCTATTATTAGATGATACTTAATTGATAATTACCGCAGCTTACTTTACGATATACTGAGTATCGAAAGTAGGAATACCATTGGTGTTACCACGAGTTTGAGCTACAAACTGGTCGGTTGTCTCTACCTTGACAGCACCGAAGTCTACGGTATACTGGAGAGTCAGGATGTCACGATCCTTGTTGCCCCAAGCCAGCTTAGCGCCCTTCTCCACAAACTTACCTGTACCTGTAGCAGTTACGTCCTCTGTCTCGGAAGAAACAGTGCAAGTACCATCGTTAGCAAAGGTAAGCTTCAAGTTGCAAGTATAAGACTTGAGGATATCCTTACCCTCAGCATCCTTGCCCACAACTCTCTTGACTGTGAGAGGATAGATAGCCTCTGTAAGGCTCTTGGTAGTAATCTGGCAAACCTCGTCCTTCTCAATAGTTGCACCCTCACGCTTCTCTTCTGTGGTCTGACCATTCTCAGTAATCTTATCTGTACCACGGCGCAGATAGAATCCAGCCCAAGGGTTCATATACTTCACACAGTAGAGTACATAGTTCTTAGGCAATGTCTTCCACGCATCGCTATTGGTCAGCGCAGGAGTTTCCCCCTCCTGGAAAGGAGTACCCGTCAAGATCTTGCCAGCACCCTTCTGATCTTTGATGACCAGAGGGATGACATAAGTATTCTTTACAGAAGCAGGATCAGCGAAGAAAGCTTCGTTGAGCTTCACCTGTAATCTTCCCTGCAAGTTGCCACCATAAGAGATGGTGTTACCTGCCAAGGTGTAATACTCTGCAGGCATAGGCATTACAGGAGATACGCCATCAGAGAAATAGAGGTTGTCACAAAGCGAATTATCTACAGCCACATCCAGTGTGATGTCCTTACCATTGTAAGCACCACCCATGGTAGACACGATGTTGATAATATGCTCGTTGTCCTTGGTATTGTCACGATTCTCGTCATTGCCCAACACCAATATACGCTCCACGTTTTGGTGGGCGAAGTAGACTGATGTGCCACCCTCGTAGTCGTCAAACTCAGGCGTGCCGTTCTCACAAGAGCCGAAAGTCAGAGCCAAGGCTCCGAGTGCAGCCATTGAGAAATATTTATTCATCTTCATAGTTTTCATCATTATAAAATGTTAGTCGTTTGTAATTTCCATCCTGCATTCTGCTTCAGCTGATCCCACTTGAGGATTTCAGTCTGTGGCACAGGACCGTAATACATATAGTCGTCGTATTTTCTTTCCTCTACTGTGATATCCTTGAACTGTGGAATACCAGCCTCAGTAGAAATCTCCACGCCATGAACAGCCTCATTGATAGGAGCCTTCCAGCGGCGGAGGTCATTGAAGCGCTTGTTCTCGAAGCAGAGCTCAATACGACGCTCATTGCGAATCAACTCACGCATTTTACCCTGGTCGTTAGCGCACTCATCAAGATAAGAATCATCTGTGATGCCTGCACGATGACGTATAGCCTTGATCACATCGTATGCAGAATAAGCATGTGTGCCATTGCCCTTAGGTCCCCAAGCCTCATTGGCAGCCTCAGCATAATCCAAGAAGATCTCGGTATAGCGGATATACACAGGATAGTGATACTGTGCGTTCTTGGCATTTGGATTAGGATTACAATCCTCACGAAGAAGCTTCTTCATATAGTAACCAGTACGTGTAGAGTTACCAATCTTATTCAGTCCATTGTCATTGTTGGCTGTGGTGATGTCGGTATTGATGGTTGCACCCTTATACTTGCAGCCATTATAGATAATGTAGAGATCCAAGCGTGGATCACGATTACTATAAGGATCCAAGTCATCATACTCACTGCGCTCATCTGTGATAGGATAACCATTGGCAGCAGGGAAAGCATCCACCAAGTTCTGGGTAGGATTGATACGTCCCTTACCATAGAGAGATGGAGGGAAGTTATCAGCCTCCTGGTTCAAACCGAGGTCCCAATCATCTGCACCATTAGTCTTATTACCACGCCAGATGATCTCCTTAGGGCATGCACCAGACTGCAAATTATTAATCTCATTAGTCTGAGCATACCAAGAATTACCTGTTTCAGACAAGCCGCTTACGCCACCTATCAAATCGAGCAAGCTGGCTGCATCATCAGCAGCACGCTTATAATCCACATTGGTACCCTTATTAAAAGCAGGGCTGGCAGCAAGGAGAGAAACCTGTGCACGGATAGCCTTGGCGATACGACCGCTCACACGACCACGCATCAGAGAACCCAATACACGGTTATAGTCCTGATAGTTGTCCACACCCATAGCAGTGTATTTTTCTGGCACAGGATCTGACTTAGTCAAATCATTGTAGTCCAAAGGCAGCAACTGCTCAGCCTGGTCCAAGTCGCTATAAATTTGATCCAAGCAAGCTTGGAATGTGGCACGTGGCTGATTGAAATCAGAAGAAGTATCCTCTGGCTTTGTCAAGTTTGGCACACCCAGGAGCTGACCATCCTCAGTCCAACCACCATGGTTCATCAAGAGATAATACATATTGAGAGCTCTCAAGGCATAAGCCTCACCCTTACGGCTCTCACAGAACATCTGCTGCGCACCCTTGTCCTTAGCCCAGTCTACCTTGTCCACTTCCTGAAGGAAGATGTTCAAGTACTGGATGCTAGCACGACAGCTAGCCCACTTGCTCATAGGGTCATCATAGGCAGCCCAAGAACCAGTAGCCATTTTCAGGTAGCTGTTAGACAAATCATTGCTTACAGCATCATCGGTTGCCACATCAGTTACACTTTTGGTATTATAAGGAAGCATGGCATAAGCATAGCCGAGAAGTCCCTGAGCATAAGTAGGCTCTTCGTAAATCTCGTCCAAGCTACGGTTGTTTTCCTGTGCAGGCTCAAAGAGATCTGAGCAAGACACCAACGAGAGTGACAATGCAGCTAATATAAATAACTTATTAATTTTCATTTCTGTATACATTTAATAATGATTAGAATGTAGCCTTCACACCTATATTATAATAGCGTGTCTGAGGAGCACTACCTATGTTCATCTCCAATAACTCACGGTTCTTAGAGATAGTGAGCAAGTTGGCACCGCTTACAAAAGCAGACAAGCCCTTAACCCAAGTCTTCTGGAAGAGCGTGCTAGGCAGGTCGTATGTAATCTGTACCTTAGCCAAGCGGAAAGCGTCTGTGCTGTACATCCAGAAGTCTGATGTCTGATAGTTGTTGCTACCTGAGAGTGTGGTAAGACGTGGATAAGTAGCAGTCTCCTTGGTTGCCTCAGTCCAGCGATTGCGAACCACAGCTGAGTACTTGCCGTCACCCTTTACCCACCAGTAAGAATTGTTCTTCAAGCCATAAGCACCGAAGTTGCCAGTACCGAGGGCGAAGAATGTGAAGTTCTTCCACTTAGCAGTGAGGTTTACACCCAATGTGAATGGAGAGCCATACCAACCACCCTTGCCCAGGAACACCTGGTCGTAAGAGTCGATCTTGCCATCACCGTTTACATCCACATACTTCATATCGCCAGGCTTCACGTCACTACCCAAGCGGCTCTGGTCTGGAGAGTTCTTGATTTCTTCCTCACTCTGGAAGAACCCAGCAAACTTATAACCCCAGATACCATCGAGAGCCTTGCCCTCACGGTTTTGGTAATCCCATGCGTTCATCTCATCACGCTTGGTAGCCTTGGTGTTATAATAAGTACCTGTTACGCCGAGCTGCAAGTCTACATCACCCACCTTCTTATTGAAGTTAGCTGCGAAGTCGAAACCGATGCGGCGATTATTGTTAAAGTTGAGCACAGGCATGAATGAAGCATCAGGATAGCCTGGCTTAAAGTGAGAAGGATAGAACGTTGGAGTAGAAATCAGATAACCCTCCATCGAGTTAACGAAGAAGCTAGCATCCAATGTTACCATCTGCTGCCACAAGGAAGTCTTGAAGTTGACAGAAAGTTCCTTACGCTTGATGAAGTCGAGATCCTTGTTGGCAGAACGCTTAGAGAATGTGTACTTGCCAGCAGAACCATCATACCATCCATAACCATCAGCTGTCTGCCAGTTGGTGTCATAGAGATAGTATCTGTTGTCATTTACTGCCAAGTCAATATCCTCGTTGATGATGCTACCAGATACACTGATCATCATATCGTCTACCACCTTGCTGTTCTTCAAGAAGTTCTCGTTCTTGAGTCTCCAACCCAATGAAAGTGAAGGAGAGAAGCCTACACGATGACCTGGAGCCAACTGTGCAGAGTGGATAGCTGCCAAGCCGAAGTCTGCATAATAAGTCTTGGCGTAATCATAAGATGCATCCAAGGCAAGATTAGCACTTGATGTCTTGTGATACTCACCTGATTTAGACTGCTGATAGCCAGAGGCAATCAACATCGCAGAGAGGTTATGTACCTTATTAAATGTATTGGCGTAATTGAACTGAGCAGAGAAGAGCATGGTCTGATTGTCCACACTATTAGCGATGTTCTGTACACCAGACTTCTTATCCTCACCTTCCTTCTTCAAAGCTACGATCATATCCTTGCCGTCGATGTTTGACCATGTTGGGATATAGATGGCATAGCTATTATTGAAAGATGTGGTGTAAGAGGTAGCATAGTCTACTGCGAAACGAGTCTCGAAAGACAAGCCCTGCAACAACTTGTGCAGATTGATGTTAACACCTGTATCAAACTGGAACTGGCGGCTAGTATACTTGCTCTTACCAGCAGCAAGGTAATCTGCGAAGATGTTAGAAGAGTTAGCCTGTGTACCAGCCAAGAAGTACTTGCCATCCACCAGCTTAGCCACACTCATCAAGTCCCAAGCAGCCTTGGCATTAGGAGCTATCATGTCTGTAGAGATCAATGGACTAGCATTCTGTGGGAAGTTAGGACGCCAAGTAGCAGCTGCATTCCAATAATCACCAATAGCAGAATGTGAATCATAGAATGTGGCATTGGAGTTAACCCAAGCCTTGATGTCATCTGTGATGTTGACATCTACATTACCACGTACACTGAAACGCTGAGTGTTATTGTTCTTAGCCTCACCAAACTTCAGGAAGTCGCCCTGGCGATAATAGTTGATGTTGCTATAGAAGTGAGCACGCTTACCACCACCACTAATCTCAGCAGTAGCCTCGTAGCGACTATTCATCTTGCGAAGATAGTCAGAAGAGTACATATCGAGATTAGGATAACGATATGGGTTGGTGCCCAAGCCATGATTGTAGATATCCTCAGCAGAGTAGAGAGGAGTCAAACCGTCATTGGCACGAGCCTCGTTGTAGAGAGTCATATACTCAGCAGAGCCCAGATACTCAGGGAATGACTTAGCCACATTGAGACCAGCGTTAGCCTGCACCTCAACCTTCAAGCCATCGTTCTTGCCACGCTTGGTGGTGATGAGTACAGCACCCTTAGCTGCCTTGCTACCATAGAGCACTACAGCTTGCGCACCCTTGAGGAATGTAATCTGGTCAATCTCGCTAGGCATCACGTTGGTTGCCTCACGAGGCACACCATCTACCAAGACGAGATAACCAGCGTTGTCAGCATCCATGCCCCAGAGAGAGTTGCCATTCCAACCACCCACGTAGCCCTGCATGTTGTCAAGGCTATAAGTGTGGTAGTTTTTCTTCATCAATCCCTCTACATCGACTACCGAAACGCCGCCCAAGATGTCATCCTTGGCTACCTTGCGATAAGCCACATTGACCATCTCCTTGTCGGCAGCAACGGTATCGGTTTCGTTCTCAGCAGCAGTTTTGGCATCGGCAGCCATAGGAGCCAATGACACAAGACCTGCCAACAGGAACTTTGAATTATATGATTTGAATTTTGAATTCATACTATCATTCTTATTTTAGTATTACTATATAATGTTATTTTACCAACCAGGATTCTGACTAAGCTCTTGATAGAGATAAACATCCTTGATAGGCAATGGGAACCAATAGTGCTTGGCTGTGAAGTGACGAGTCAAGATCGCTTCCTGGCGGAAGTTATCCACCTTAGCATCAGCTGGGTCATTATTCTTGTAGAAATCGGCACCCTCCACACGGTCAAACTCATCAGAGTACTTTACATTGTAAGGAGCCTCGGTCAGGAGCAACCAGCGCTGCAAGTCGTTGAAACGGAAGCCCTCGAAAGCAAGTTCCACCTCACGCTCACGGCGAACCTCGTCCATGAACTTATGTGGATCAGCTACATACTCTGGAGCCACATGACCAGCGCCACAACGATCACGAAGGGTATTGATGGCATCCTCAGCAGTCTTGCTAAAGTTAGTAGCCTTGCCAGAAGCACCACCAAACGCAGCACAAGCCTCAGCATACATCAGATAGATGTCAGCCAGACGCATATATGGCAAGTAACAGTGGAATGCTGAACCCCAATCGTAGTCGCGATCCACCTCATTACATGTATGAGGCACCAACTTCTGGATGAAGTAACCTGTACGGCTGCCATTAGCCACTGGACGCATATTGCCATCTGTATACAACTGGCAGTACTGCAAGTTAGCCCACTGACCAGGAGTACCATTCAGATACTTGAAGCCATCAAACACGATGTCGTGATAGAAGCGTGGATCACGGTTCTTATATGGATGAGTAGGATCGAAACCACCTGCTATGTTAGGAACCAACTTGCCATTCTCTACGATGTAAGCGGGCTCACCATTAGCCATACCGTAAGCAGCTATCAAGTTAGCTGTAGGCTGGTGAATCACATTGTCATGTCCAACCACTTTGTCAACCTTAGGACCAAACACCTTAGAGGTATTCCAGTTAGAGCCGTTGAAGTCTGCAGATGGACCACGGAAGATAGCCTCAATAGATCCAGGCATTTTCCAGTTCTGCTTCTTGGTATAGAAGATATCAGAGAAGCAAGAGTTAGCATCGGCAGAACGCTCATGATTGTAGATGTCCTTATATTTGAACTCTGCCAACCCATACTGTGTCTGGCCACCCTCAACCAATGTGAGCAACTCACCGAAGACCTCAGCTGCCTTCTTGGCAAACTCCTCATCATAGTCGTATGTCTTGCCATTCTTGCTAGCTCCTACCTGTGCGCCATCCTTCATCAATGGGCTGGCAGCCCAGAGATAAGTCTTGCCCAGATAACCGAGTGCCATGATCTTGTTGATACGAAGGTCGTTCTTGCCCTGTGTGGCAGCACCATCATACTCATTGTCCCAGTTGATAGGCAACAGATCGGCAGCCTTGCGATAATCAGCAGCAGCCTTCTTTGCACACTCCTGATAAGAGAGACGAGGCAAATTGAGCTCTGAATTGAGATCCAAATAGGTATCAATGTATGGCAAACCACCAAAGTACTGCATCAACTCAGTGTGCCACCATGCACGGAAGAAGTAAAGCTGACCAGCAATGAGGTCTTTCTCTGCCTTGCTAGCTACCAACTTATCGAGATTAGCCAAGCCCTGGTTAGCCTTACGAATGCAATACCAAGCATGTGGCCAAAGTGAGTGGTTGAACTTATCTGTAGATGTAGGGTTGCTGCCATCCTTGTAAAGCCAGTTACCAGTGGTCTGCCAAGCACGGAAGTTGCCCAAGTCTACCTGGTGTGTCATACGGCCATCAGCCTCTGGGTTGAAGATTTCATCATCACCCCAGTTCCAAGAAGGACACCAGTTACATTTTTCCTTATCAGGGATACAGTTGTAAATCTCCTCTACATAACCCTGAAAGTTACGGAAGTTTACAAATGCGTCATTTTCTGAGACTGTAGAATCGGCCTCCTTGTCAAGATAGTCCTGGCAAGAGTTGAGCGAAGTGCCGAGAGCCAGCGAGACGCATCCCATCAACAAAAAATTCTTTATCTTATTTTTCATTTGAATGTTCATTTTAATATTACAATGAGAATTTAACACCTAAGTTGAAGCGGCGTACTGTAGGATATGCTCCAAGGAAACCGCCACCACCGAGGTTAGCCTCACGGTCATCAGGCATACGAGTCCAAAGCCAGAGGTTGTTACCATTCAAGTATACCTTGAGGTAGTTCATACCGAGAGCCTTGATCCATCCCTTGGTCCAAGTATAAGCAATCTCTACGTTCTTCAGACGGATGTATGAACCATCATAGAGGAACTGAGTACCATTGCTGTAATCAGACTGGGTAGCACCCCAACGAGGAATGATAGATTCTGGAGAAGACTCATTCTTGTCCCACCAAGTACCAGTGTCATAAACATTGTCCAACTTATTGCCAAAGCTTGTCAAGGTTACGTCACGAGTTACATTGGTTACACCATAGAACTGAGCGAAAGCAGAGAAGCCCTTATACTCGATACCGATAGTGGCATTGTATGTATTCTGAGGGCTTGAGCTATAACCTACTGGAGCTGAGTCCTTGCTATCTACCACACCATCACCATTGAAGTCTACGATGTAGTAATCGCCTACCAAGCGGTGGTTGTCGTTAGACTCATGAGCTGGAGAACCTATCAAGTCATCGATGTCGTTGATAAAGCCACGATCAATGTATGAGTGATACTGACCCATAGAGTAGCCTGCCTCCTTCTGATAGTTAGGAGTGAGCTGAGCGTCATCCTTCAAAATTACCTTATTCTTGGCATGGGTCATATTGATGTTACCCCAGAGGCGGATGCCATTGGCAAATTTCTTGTTGAGCTTCAACTCCAACTCGTAACCACTGGTACGAACCTTACCCTTATTGATAGTAGGAGCTGTAGTACCAAAGTAAGATGGGATGGAGCGGTTATCACCAAAGATCAAAATGTCGTTACGACGGTCGCAGAAGAAATCGAGCGAACCGGTAATCAAACCACCCAAGAAACCATAATCAATACCGAAGTTGGTCTTCTTCACAGTCTCCCACTTCACATCTTTATTACCCAATGTATTCTGGCGATACCATGTGTAGATACTGTTGGTATGGTCAAGATCCATCACTGTGTTGCCTCCGTATGCCCACTGGTTCATGTAAAGCCAACGACGAGAAGAGTCGAATGGATCGCCCAGGTTATCATCACCAATCTCACCGTAAGATGCACGGAACTTCAACATATCAATGATGTGCTTGTCACGAAGATACTTCATGAAGTTTTCCTCAGTGATGGTCCAACCGATAGCTCCAGAATTGAAGAAGGCGAAGCGATTGTCCTTGCTAAACTTTTCTGATCCGTTGTAAGCACCGTTATACTCGATGTTGTAACGACCAGCATAGCTATAAGTAGCACGGAACGCCCAGTCCTCACGGTAAGTAGGCATCACACTACCACGCGCATTCTCCTGACGAGAGAACAAGCCCATGGCTGTAACATCATGCTGTCCGAACTTGCGAGCCCAGTTGAGCTGCAACTGATAGTAAAGATTGCGAACAGTCTGGTTGTTATCAACCGAACCACCTGAAGTACTCCAGTTAACGCCCTGTTTCCAGTCGAACTTATTGTTTGACTCATATACCTGGCCATATGTTATATTGCCAGTCTCCGGATCAACATACTTGGTCTGAGCTGTATTGTTCAAGTCATTGATACCACGGCTCGTCTCAACAAACACGTTGTCCCAAGAAACGGTACCACGCAAGTTCAAGCCCTTGGTGATGAAGTCGAGTTTCTGCTCCAAGGTAAAGTCGGTATTGATACGAGTAGTAGTAGCCTGCGCTGTACCACCGATGGCGAGGTTCTGAGCAGAGTTACTTACGTTAGACGCATTTGGATAATAACCCCAAGAGCCATCGCTATACTGAGGCAAGAATACATCTGGAGCGATGTTATAAGCACCAGCCCACTGCTGACCAATCTGCCACTCGCTATTACTCATGTTGCTCCAAGGAGCCTTGCGCACACCATTAGAACCAGATACATTTACCTTTAATGTAGTAGTTTTAGTGATAGAGAAGTCCAAGTTACTGCGCACATTGATACGATTGTATCCATAGCCAGAGTTATAGTTACGTCCGTTATCATACTCACGGAAGAGGTCACCCTCGTGTACAAAGTCGGCAGAAGCAAAATACTTCACGAAGCTTGTACCACCGCTCACATTGACATTGGCATTATATGACATGGCGCTCTTCTTGAAGAGGGCATCCTGCCAATCCACGTTAGCATAACGCTCACGCTGCTCATCCGTAGTCTGGTTACGATAGTTCTCAATAAATGATTGAGGACGGATGTAAGACCAAGATTCAGGAGAAACACCCAACTCATGCTCCACTGCCCTGTTGCGGAACATCAAGGCATCGTATGAATCATACTTGTTAGGCAACTTAGAAGGAGCCTTCAATGTAGCGTTGAAGCCTACATCAATCTTAGCCTTGCCTTCCTTACCACGCTTGGTGGTAATCAAGATGACACCATTGGCACCCTTCACACCATAGACTGCTGTAGCGGAAGCATCCTTCAATACGGAGATACTCTCCACTGAAGAGATATCCACGCTGCTCATCGGACGCTCGATACCATCGACGAGGACGAGAGGGTCACTGTTGTTCCAAGAACTAGCACCACGAATGATGATCTGTGGCTCCTCCTCACCAGGCATACCATTGCCCTGAACAGTTACCACACCAGGAAGGTTACCAGTTAAGGCAGCACCAATGTCGCTGACACCGGCAGCACGTTCCAGCACCTCACCTGTGGTCTGTGCAATAGAACCTACGACAGAAGCCTTCTTCTGCTGACCATAACCAACGACTACAACTTCGCCGATGGCATTGTCGTCTTCCATTGAGAGTTTGAAATCTCTCTTCTTACCAATCTTTACTTCCTTGGTCTTCATACCTACGTATGTAAATACGAGGATAGAATTCTCTGAAGGAACACTGATACTGAAATTACCATCTAAGTCGGTGACCGCACCGACGCTGGCATTACCTTTCACTTTTACAGTGGCACCTATCAGAGGCTCACCTGTACCGTCAACAAGATTACCCTTGACCTGGATCTTCTGTGCCTGAGCATTCAGGCTGCAGAAAGCTCCCACCAAGCATAAGGCTGCTGTCCGTTTCATTGTTAACACTTGTTCAATCATGTTCTATTCATTTTTGATTTATGCTTTAAAAATTTAGGCGTGCACAAAAACTGTTTATTCACGGCGGCAAAGGTATGGATTTCTTTCGAAACATACTTTGCGTGGTGTAACAGAAAGTTTATCATTTTAGAAAAACCTTGCGAGAACGTATTTTTCCATTACTTAACAGTTGTTTTATTATATAAACACCTGCAGTTGGCTTTTCAACTTCTTTTCCTTCTATATTATAATATAAGGTGGAAACCACGTCTGCCTGGGTTTCTAATTGTTTAATTCCTGTTGTATTTTGTTTCAAATACCACTCTTTATACCATTTCATACAGGCATAGCCGCAACATTCTTCGAACAATCCGTGTTTCTTGGCATTCTGGAAACCAGGAATCACCTTGCCCGATTTAAGATATTCATCAATATCGAAATATTCCTGTGTATGGGTAATCGTCATTCCGATATTGCCAAAGTGGTCGTGAACTGCCTTCCATGCCAATCCCCATTTCGAGGTAGATGCTGTTGCCCAGCTTCCCAGGTTAGGTTGTGTCCACTGATTCCACTCATTCCAGTGGCCTTCGCTCGCCCTGTCAGGATCTTCCGGACTCCAATCTATCTCCGTTACCATGATAGGCTTCGTCTCTACCATCGGCACCTGACTTTTGAAGTTGCGGATGAAAGTATCGTGATCGCAACTCTTATCGGTCATATTTCCATACCATCCGGAATAAACATGTACTGCATAAGAGAAGTTGTTCTCGCTATCGGTGATAGGATGCTTGACGTAATCCTGATACTTGCTCTGATAACCCGCACCCGGAACCCAGATGATTCCCTTGAAGCCAGTGGCACGAATCTCATCTACCACAGGTTGGAAGAAATCATGGAGAGCCTTGTCTGATTGAGAGCCATCTGCCAGCAACACATTAATAGGCTCATTGGCTAGCTCGATGCTCACCTGTCCGGCATTCTTCTGGATGGTGGGATCGGAAGCGAAGCGTTTCCACACCTTCTTAAGATATGCCTGATATTCATCTCCCACCTTGATATTCTGTGGACAAACGCCAGGAGGGCGAACGATTACATATAGTCCATGAGCCAAGGCTTTCTTCACAAGCTTGATATAAAGTCTGCTCAAGAATGTCTCGTATCGAGTCTCATTAAAATACTGGATATTGTTTTCACCCGTTCCTGCTGGCGCATTATAGTTAGTCCAGCATGGGTCCATGTGCAGACGGAAGACGGTGCAATAAGCTCCCTGCTCCTTATCAGTGATGGCGGTAAACATCTTCTCGAAATAATTGAGACAAGGTGTAATGTCCCAGACATTGTATCCGCCCGTGCCCCAACGATTGCCGTTGAAGTAACGGTTCGGTGTATCCATCACACCATGAAGAACCACAGTTTTACCATTGGCATCTACCAGATTCTTACCCTGCACTCGAAGTGCCGGCAGATTATCGGCAGCCAGCCCCGCCATTGACAGCATAGCCATAGCGAGTGATATTAACATTTTCTTTCTGTTCATTGTTATAATTATTTTTAGATTTATCATTATTTGTCAGTCACTTTATTTTTTCATGAAGGATTGTCAAGTTCAAGTCTACAGAAAAGGATGCTGGTCTTTTAAAATAGAATGGCGCGTAATCACTACGCACCATTCCCGAAAACCAATTAATCATGATTCTATATAAAAACCATAATATCAAAATCTTTTAGAAATTCTAAACCTATTCTACAAACCTATTATGTATAAACCTAACTAACCTAAATATTCTAAATATATACAACTTAAAAACCGATGCAAAGATACTTCTAATTTATTATATATACTTTATAATAAGTAACCAATAGTTTTTCTCTCGTACCACATGTAACATTATCTTTACCCTACGTAACATTTTAACATCTTTTTAGCACAAACTTATAAAAAACATATATTTTCGTGCACTATTTTCCCATAAATTTTGTATTTTTGCAAACGAATATAAAAAAGCCAAAAGACAATGAAACCAAGAATCATGATGATTTCCATGAAATCAAACCTCAGAATAGTGAGATACATCGGTCTTTTACTGATGTTTATCTTCTGTCTCACTGCGCAGAACATGATGGCGCAGCGAGGAAAACTTTTCAATTCAGACAACCAGCTTTCGAGCAACCTTGCCACTCAGGTATTCCAGGATTCAAATGGTTTCATTTGGATTGCCACCCGTAACGGCTTGAATATCTATGATGGCTATAACTTTACGACCATCAGAAAAACCAAGGAAGACGACAGAGGACTGAGCAGCAATTACATCAACTGTATTACCCAAGATATCCAGGGGCATATTCTGTTGGGTACAAACAACTCTCTCCTTTTATATAATGGAAAGAGTTTTGCCAATATTCCGCTGCTCGACTCCAAGAACCAGCCTTTCAGCACCTATGTAACCCAGGTTTATCGTCTGAAAAACAACGATATTGCCGTAGTTACATCGGGATATGGAATTATGCTCAAGAAAGAAAATGCAGAAGTATGCTATGCTATGAAGGGCGAAGTGGAGAACCTGAAATTCATACATAAGATTCTGGAAGATAAACAGGATAGACTTTGGATTATCCTGGAGAACGGCAAACTATACCGTGCCGACAAGAAAGGGAAACTGACCAAACAGATTCCTGGAGCAGAAACGCTGGAAGCAAAAGATATCAGGCAAGACAACAAGGGCAACATTTATCTTGCTACCAAGAATGATGGTATTTACCTTCTCAAGGCAGGTTCAACCATCTTCACCAAGATAGCCGGCATAGGCAATCTTCCTATTGACAACATCTATATCAGCCGCGACCAGCGCTTGTTTATCGGTTGCGATGGTATGGGTATCTTCGTGTATAATCCTGTAACAGGATTCTTGCAAAATAATCCTCTGTTCAGCCGTGAAGTAAATCTTGCCAAGTGCAAGATTACCAGCATTATAGAAGATTTTACGGGAAACATCTGGGTGAGTATGCTCCAGAAGGGCGTATTCATGCAGTCGCAGGCTCAATGCGATTTCAACTATATGGGCTACCGTTTGGGCAACCGCAATGTGATAGGCGAAAACAGCATCACAAGTCTGTGTGCCAACCAGGGCAATCAAGTCTGGGTGGGCACCGACAAGGATGGTCTTTACCTCTTTGACATAAAAACCGGTAGCATCAAGAGCCATTTATTAAGCAACACCACGGTACTGGCACTCTGCAAAGACAAGAAAGGCAGAACATGGGTAGGAACCTATACTGACGGCATCGGATTTATAGATGCGGGGGGGTCTTTCCATCCATTCAGCCTAGGCATTAGCAACCAGGCGGGCATCTTCGATATCCAGGAAGACCCGCAGGGCAATGTATGGTTTGCTACCATGGGCAAAGGACTTTTCCGCCTTTCTCCAGATGGAAGCATCAAGCAATGGAAAAAACAAGATGGTGCCGACAACAACCTGAAAAAGAATAGCATTCCTAATGATTTCCTCGTAAAACTTAGCATCTCAAAAGATGGTAAGCGGGTTTTCGTAGCCACTTCTGTGGGTCTGGCTTGCTATGACCAGCAGAAGAATAGCTGGACTTCCACTTTCGGTGGCGTAAACTGTCTGAACAAGGGCTGTTTCTCACATTGCGTTTATTCTGACAGCAAGAACCGCGTATGGTTTGGCACTGAAGACGGCGCAATCTGCTATGATCCGAAGAAGGGATATGCTCATCCGAAGATTTATAACACAGAACTTGGACTTTCAAACAACAGCGTAGCCAGCATCATAGAAGATTACAAGGGCAGAATCTGGATAGGAACTACCTGTGGTTTAAACCAGGTAAATACAGAAAAAGGTACCATCAACAAGTACTTCTCGGACAATGGCTTGCAGAGTAATGAGTTCAGCGATGCAGCAGCCTGCACACTCTGGGGAGGAAAAATGCTGGTGATGGGCGGAACCGGCGGTATCAACTGGTTTGATACGGACAAGGTGAAACAGCATCCTTGGCAGGCAAAAGTTACCATATCAGGACTTCTTGTGGACAACAAACCTGTATACCGGGATATGGAATCGGGCATCTACACCATTACAGATAAAGGGGTATACAACAGCGACAAGTTCTCCTTATCTCATGAAGACAACACCTTCACCATCCAACTGTCTACTCTTACATATAATAATGTAGAGCAGATCAGTTACGCCTACAGCATCAATGGTGAGGATTGGCGAACCATACAGTCTGGCATGAACGAGCTGTCATTCTCACACATGCCAGCCGGTACCTATAAGTTCCGTGTCAAGGCCATCTGCAACGGATACGAAACCCCAGTCAAGGAGTTCTCCATCATCGTTCACCCAGCCTGGTACGCCAGCATCTGGGCAAGACTCTGCTATCTGCTTGCCTTCCTGGGGCTCTGTCTGCTATATATCAAGCACCGCAAACGCAAGATGGAAGACCAACTCATATTGCAGCAGCATATCCATGCGGAAGAGATGGGCGAAGCAAAACTGAAGTTCTTCATGAACATCAGCCACGAAATCCGTACCCCATTGACTCTTATCCTCACTCCGCTGTTCACGCTGATTAAGGAAGACAAAGACGCTCACCGACAGGGCATCTACGATATGATGCGCAAGAACTCGGAACGAATCCTGCACCTGATAAACCAGATGATGGACCTGAGAAAGATTGACAAGGGACAGATGGTGATGCACATGAGCGAAACCGATATGGTTGCCTTTATTGGCGATGAATACAAACTCTTCTGCCAGCAGGCGATAGCCAAGAGCATCCAATTCACCTTTGAGCACGAAGACGAAACACTCCCGGTATGGATAGACCGCGACAACTTTGATAAGGTATTGATGAATGTCCTGTCAAACGCCTTCAAGTTTACTCCTGCAGGCGGCAGAATCCGTATCACCCTCTCCCACTCGCCTCATCATGTCCGCATCGCCATCAAGGACAGCGGCAAGGGCATTCAGGAGGAAAAGCTCGAAACGATTTTCCAGCGCTTCTATCAGAGTACCACCTCTTCCAACGACCGGAATGTAGGTACGGGAATCGGTCTCGACCTGACCCGCTCGCTCGTGGAACTGCACTATGGAACCATCACAGCAGCCAACAACAATACACTTGATGAAGCCGACTGGAAGGAAGGAAGCCAGTTCCTCATCACGCTGCCTCTGGGTAATGAGCATCTGAAACCAGAAGAAATGACAGATGCACCGGAACCACAGGCTGCTGAAGAAATTAAGGAACTGGAAGAAAACATAGAGGAAGAAAACGAAGAGAATGCAGGCAATGGCACCGAAGAAGAGTTCATGAGCAAGGTAAAGAGCACCATCGCTGTAGTAGAAGACGATGAGGCTATACGTGATTTCCTGAAGACCCAACTTCAGGAAACCTACAATATCCTTACCTTCTGCAACGGAAAAGAGGCGCTGCCGGAGATTATCAAGCAGAAGCCAGACCTCGTTATCTCAGACATCATGATGCCAGAGATGGACGGCAATACGCTCTGTACCAAGATTAAGAACAATGTGAACACCAACCACATTCCGGTGATTCTGCTTACAGCGATGAGCAGAGAGGAAGACCAGCTGACCGGTTTGCAGTCGGGTGCCGATGCCTATGTGGTGAAGCCGTTCAATATAGACATTCTGCGCCGCACCATCATCAACCTGCTCAACGTGCGCCGTACTTTGAAAAACAAGTTTACGGGCAGCGAGAGCCAGAGCGACAAGCAGCTAGCAATAGAAAAAGACCAGTCGCCAAAAGACCAGCTGATGGAACAGGTGATGAAGGTAATCAATGATAACATGGATAATGAGGACCTGAGTGTGGATATGATTGCCCGCGAGGTAGGACTGAGCCGTGTGCATCTGCACCGCCGGATGAAGGAGCTGACCAACCAGACGCCACATGCCTTCATCCGCAATACCCGTCTGCAGTATGCCGAAAAGTTGCTGAGCCACTCTAACAAGACGATATCAGACATCATGTTTACCTGCGGTTTCTCCAACCCAGCCAGCTTCAGCACCATGTTCAAGAACCTTTATGGCTCTTCGCCTCGCGATTATATGCAGGCACACCGGAAACTCTAGCCTTTTCACAACCGAAAAGGCAAGATGTTTCCTGAAATAAAGTATTTGTTACAAATCGAAAAGTTTATGATACACCCCATAAAGTGTTGGTAACATTCTGTGGGGGTATATTTAAAAGGAAAGTGGTAACTTTGCAGCAGTTTTCTGAATACATGTTTCAGCCATGAATTCAGATACTCATTCTGTAAATTTAAACCCAAGAATAAAAATGAAGAAAATTGCAATCTTATCGCTTTCCCTGACGCTTGCTGCCGCAGCACAGGCGCAGACTGCTGAGTTTGACTATTTCAAGTATGCGGGAAATGACGCTCGCTTCAATGTTGAAATCGACAAGACTCACCAGTATTACAACCCGGTGCTGGCTGGTTTCTATCCAGACCCATCACTCTGCCGCGCAGGCGACACCTATTATCTGGTAAACTCTTCGTTTACCTTCTTCCCAGGTGTGCCTCTCTCAACCAGTAAAGACCTGGTCAACTGGCAGCCTGCCGGTCATGTTCTCGACCGCACATCACAGGTTCCATTGAAGGGACAGCACGTTTCGGGTGGTATCTTTGCACCAGCTATCAGCTACAACAAGAAGAACAAGACCTTCTATATGATTACCACCAATGTGGGAGCCGGCAACTTCTTTGTGAAATCAAAAGATCCTTCCAAGGGCTGGAGCGAGCCAATTTATCTGAGAAAGATTGACGGCATCGACCCTAGTTTCTTCTTCGATGACAACGGCAAGGGCTATATCGTTCACAACGGTCCGGTAGTTGGCGGTGCCGATTACGAGGGCCAGCGCAGTATCCGCTGTTTCGAATTCGACGTGAAGGGCGACAGCATCAAGGGCGACTTCAAGGAGATTCTCCGTGGAGGAACCCATGTAGAGGCTCGTCCTATCTGGATTGAGGGTCCTCACCTCTTCAAGAAGGGCAAGTTCTATTATCTGATGTGCGCCGAGGGTGGTACAGGCGGATGGCACAGTGAAGTAATCCTGCGTGCCAAGAATCCGATGGGACCATGGGAGGAATGCCCTAACAACCCTATCCTTACCCAGCGTACCGGTCTCGACCCTAACCGCAAGGACCCAGTTTCCAGTGC
>CAVBFV010000026.1:0-20401 GCA_963594575.1 Lachnospiraceae bacterium
AGGGACTATTTGATTAATTAATTAACGTGTCCAATTTTTATTGGACACTAATGATGATACCTTTTTTCTTAAGCGTAGAGAAGAAGACACACATGTAGCAACAGAAGAGAACACCCAGGCAGAGCAGCCAGCTACAATTCAGGAGACTCCTCAGGAGAATACTCAGGAGGAGATAACTCTGCAGCAGGAGACTACAGAGACAGAGCAGCAGACAAATGCTGAATAAGAATTCACAAAAAAGGCCTATTAAGTTCAATAGAGTTCATTTTGCAGACGACATATTTAAGAAATTAATAGGGAAAGCGTAGAATCCTGCTGGCAGTGATGCCGGCAGGATTCTGCGTTTTTTGATGCAGCAGCATATACATACATAGATTTCAAAAGAGTAAGCTAAAGAAAGAACTCAAAAGTTTAATTCAATTAAAAAAAGAAAAAAACTTTGGAAGTTATAATCTTTTGCACACATATAATTAAAATGTAAGTAATATGAGTACAACAATAAAAACAAAATCTTCCGCTTCTATAAGAATAGATACGGATTTGCTCAATATTCTAAAGAGCAATGCTAAAAGAGACAACAGAAGCCTCAGCAATTATTTGGAAACGATTCTGTTTGAAATAATTCCTCAGCAGTCAATTGACAGAACCGAAGGAATTTGTCAAGGACTACGTGAAGTAAAAATGATAAAGGAGGGTAAATTGAAAGCAAAATCCGTAGACGAACTTTTCGATAAGCTATAATATTGAAACAACTCCTCATTTTGAAAAGGAGTTAAAGGACTTAGCTAAACGCTATAAGTCCATGAAACAAGATTTTGGAAAATTCAAAGATTCCTTAAAAGAAGATCCTTTTCAAGGAGTTGACTTAGGTGGTGGGTTAAGAAAAATCCGCATGGCTATTGATTCCAAAAGAAAAGGTAAAGCTGGAGGAGCTAGAGTTATTACATATACAACATTAGCAGATGAAAATACTGGTGAAGTATGGTTGATAGAAATCTATGACAAATCTGAATTCTCCACCATCAAGACTGACGTCATAAAGAAAATGCTAAAAGAGTTGGGACTATAAGTCCGGTTTTTGAAAGCGATTCCTGTTGGCATCACAGCCAGCAGGAATCTTGCTTAATAGACCCTGTTAAACTCATCAAGTATCTGACGAAGATTATCATCAAGCGCATTATTATATACACAACATGATACTTATGGCTATTTGCGAGGGCTAGGGATGAAGAAATCCTCAGGAGAGAAATCATCCCCTTTTTGGCCTGGTCTTTTTGGCGTCCATGTTCTAACATGAATCTTAGGATTTCCTTCTTCTGTAAAATCCCACAACAAGAACACATAGCCATCATCTGAGTACTGGCGACCGCTATATCGTTGGCTAGCCCATTTTTGTCGCAACTTCACTCCATAGAAATTAGGATTAGAGCCATGTCGCATCAGCTCTATGTCCGAGAAATCCACATTGATGTATTCATTGCTCTGAAATAAGGCCCTGAGATTGTTGATGTATTGCTGCTTGTTTTGCTTGCTATAAACCACTTTCTCCTTTACTTGTTGGGAAACGCCATCAGCTTGACTTTTACCCATAGTTTTAATAACACGACCTGTGATAATAAGCGCATCATCACTGAAGATTTCATCCAAAGCCGCTATATTCTTCTCAACATAATAGCTTCTGAAATCTTCCACGAACTTCAAGATTTCCCTTCTCATTCGCATATCCAAGTTAGCTTTTCCACCTGATAAAAGTGCAAGATAAGAGTTATTGTCTATAGCTGTTCTTACGCCTGTAATAATCCCTTGCTTGTTAAAACTGATAGTCAGTTCTTTATGCAATTCACCTTTGTAAGTATTGTCCAAAGGTTTCATCTCGACAGGTATCTGACGGACTTCATACCCTGTAAAGTCTTGGATACACGACTGAACATTATTATTCCATTCACAACGGAAATGGATGTTCTTCCAAAGACTTCTCAATCCATTTGCCGCATTATCATCTATTCTTACTCCTCCTAAGTTCAAGAGCCCTACCCTATTTCGCTCAGCTCTGTTAATCTCCGTCAACAAAGCAGACACATTTCTCTCAACTTGCGATTTTAGCGTTTGGTTATAGATTCCATCAGAAAATCGGAACGTCACCTGTGCCAAAGCAAATTGAGCACAAGCAAACGCAGTACATAATATCAAAATTAACTTCTTCATATATCTCATTTTAGCAGTATACCTATTGGTATACAATTAGTAAACTTATTCATACTTTCCGTATCCATCACCGCTCCTGTTTTAACATTGATCCTCGCTCCATTCTGCATTGGAGAAAGCACACCAACAATTTGACGGTCGATATTCAACATTATCAGATAGCAAGCATTGGGATCAGACATCGTGCGAAGTTTTCCCCAATCTTCAACCAATCCGTTGTCCATTGCCTTTTCCAATAAGTATTGCATACTGGCATAAGTGTCTATTTCATTTATTTGCTTGATGATATTTGGCAAAGCAGAGCTACCAGACGTATGAGAAACAGAAGCTGTAATTTCACTTGAACTATTTGGAGTAAACTTCATGGTACTTTTATTGACAATGTCTTTTGCTACATACACCATGACAAGAGCCGACTCACCACGCTTAACATTTTTAGACAATAAGGCTTCCCGAACCCTATCCTCTCCGATTTCCGCGATTTCCATTTCCTCACAATAGGCAGAAAGTCTCTCCATCAGTCCCATCAAAGCCAATTTCTTGGCATCATCTTCAGTAGAGGCAGTTGCCTCTGCCGTGAAATACTTGCCTGAAAGTTTGATGTCATTGATAGCATCTATGCCATCCTGCCCAAAACAAAATAAAGGAAAAGCCCAAAGGACTAAGTAACCTAAAATTCGTTTCATTTTTTATTTTCTTGATTTGATGTCATTATAGAGATTCTTCACATTGGTTGTTGGTGTATATAGATACGCATACGATGTGAACAAAAATTTGCTTGTTGCAATATCTTTCACATCACACGACAAACTCAACACATGGTCATAGCCAAGTTCCTTATTATATAGGAACAAGCCACCTTGCAACTTGCCGTTCTTAGTTTCTTCATAGCCAAAATATGGCACGCATCCCATACTCCTTGCAAAAGCAACCAACTGTCTGACTGGCACTACAACTGTTGTTTTTTTCTTATCACTACCTATTACGGTAAGTGAAATCTTTGCCGCTGGAATGGCATCGCAATCCAACAACAACGTATTGGCTACTGTTTGAACTGGGAACTTTGCATCTACAACAGGAATATAATCCACGCTATCTTTCAACTTAAAGAATGTTGTGTTGGTTATCGTTTCCAAGCCATAATGTTTTCCTGGCAAAGTGTACAGAGTATCCGTACCATCCTTCACAATATTCAGCCTCGCAACATCCACATTACAATCAGCAGGGCTATGCTTCAACTTATAAGCCTTTAAGTCTCTCACAAAGTTGGCTTCCAATTCCTTACGTGGAGCATTCATCAAGAAATCATACTTAATCGGAAGAAGAAGATTAATTTTCTCGTTTTTACCATCTTTCCATATAATTTGGTACGCTTTGTTATTGACCATTGCTACAGAGCAAGATACCGATTTTGGAAGAGACAGCATCAGGCTCCAGTTTCCCTTGACGAATTTGGCATCCATATACTTTAATTGATTCTTTGTCAACTTATAGGTATTACATAGCAGTCCACTCTCCAAGAAATCAAGCACGGCACCATTCGCTTGCTGCCGATAAGCCTCAGGGAATAGTTGTATGCCAATATGTTCCACCATACCATTTTCGGCTTTTCTAACTACCAGTTGATGATTGTTCTTCTGTATGAAAGTATACCCTATCTTGAGTGTATCGAGACCCTCTAGCTTTAACTCAGCAGCCACCTTTTTCAATTCTTCCGTTTTGAAAGAGAGGTTATTCTGAGCCTCAGCAGCAAGAGCGACGAACATCAAGGATATTATTGATGATAGAATTCTTTTCATGTTATGCTATTGTTTTTAGCGATAGCAGATGTCCATTGGCACCTGCTATCATATAGGATTATCAGAATGTAAATTCACGAAGAAGCCCAGTCCACGAATTGCCTTCCTGTCCTCGTTTCATTATTTCCTTGGCGATTTCCGCATTTTTCGGCAAACCGCCTAGTCCTTGTTGATAACAAGAAGCAAGATTGGCTGCAGCCGCCTTAGAGAGATAGCCATTGACCAACGCTTTATTATAGCAAGCGATGGCTTTCGTGATATTTTTATTTACAAGCTTTCCTGTGAAATACAAATCACCAAGCTCACACATCGCTGGAGCATAATCTCCATCGGCAGCCTTTTCAAGATATGTCACCACCTTGTTTTTATCTACCTTGACCGTTTTACTGCCAGAAAGATGTAATTGAGCTAGGAGGAAACAAGCGTATGGTTCACCAAGGCTTACACCTTTCTCATAATATGCCAACATCTTCTTTTCGTTAGCCTTTTTCCATTCTTTGTCTGCATAGCAGAGACCCAAAAGAGCCGAAGCCACTGGTATTTTTTTCTTTTCAAGCGCTGTCAGTTCCTTTACAGCCGTGGCATAATCAGGAGTAGTTGCTTCCATACAAGCCATAGCGTGTATAAAAGTATAGAAATCCGTTCCTTTCCAACCATTATTGATTTCCACATTATCATCAGCCAGTTGCTTCATGAAGTTCGCCTTCATGCCTTTAGCAGAAGCATTCGCTAACCATTGCAAGGCTATGAGATAGTTTTGTTTTACTCCCAATCCTTTCTTATACATGATGCCAATATTCCACAGAGCCACAGGATTGTTTTTCACCGCAGCTTGCTTGTAAAGACTCATAGCCTTTGAATAATCTTGCTGAACGCCATCACCTTTGTATAAAAGGTCGCCCAACAACATCATTGCACTCGGTATATTTTGCTTCGCAGCCTTGTCAAGATAGCCAACAGCCTTAGCTTTATCAACCTTGGTTCCCTTACCATTGCATAGATAAGCGCCCAATTTATAAGCTGCAAATCCATTGTTCAAGTCAGCAGCCTTTTGGAAATAAGGTAAAGCCTCGGCATACTTCTTGGCATGGTCGTAGGTAGTAGCCACCTTGACGATTGCATCAAGAGAATTGTAGTCTGCTGCCATCTTATAATACTTTAACGCCAATTCTGGATTCTTCTTGACGGTATTACCACAACCATTCTCGTACAAATCAGCCAATAGATGCATATCAAAAGCGGAGTGAGACTTTGCTAGGTTCTCCTCACGCTGTTTGACGAGTTCTGAATTTCCAGCCTTGACAGACTCCTTGTAGAGTTTCACCGCCATGACAGAATCTTTCTTGACACCATGTCCCAACTGATAACAAAGTCCCATATTGGCAATCGCCTTGACATGCTTCTGCTTACCAGCCATACTAAACCATTTCAAAGCTACATCGTAGTTTTGCTTTACCTTTTTACCTGTATAGTAATAGGTTCCCAATGTGTTTTGCGACTCTGCATCTCCTTTCTTTGCCTCATCTATCAGTTTTCTAACCTCAAGAGAATCCACATTGACCGAAGTCTTTGCCTTCTTTACTTTTGCCGTTTTCTTCTGTGCGGAAACAGGAAGAACCAAACAAAAAGCCATTAACAGGACAAATAATATATGTTTATTTCTCATAACTATGAATTTTACTGAATATTACCAAAATAACTTTTTATCCAAGGTCAACGACATCATCCATTGGGTTATCCAAGTCGCTATCCGAAACATTATCATGCTCATTCTGTGCCAGATAACCAGTCTCACCGTTATTGACACTAACAATACTTTCCGAATCGCTTACAGTCAGGGTAGAAGGCACATCTGCTAGAACATTACCCGATTCATCGGTAACGACATCATAGGTATTGTCACCATCCACATCCACGGCATAAAGAGTTTCTCCATTATCGCCAGTGAATTGTGCGGCTGACAAGACTTGCCCATCAACCGTTTCCACAGTACCAACAGCTGCAATGTCAAGATTTCCCATGTCATTATCGGTTGGGTCCACCATAATAACATCATTCGTAATATCTTGTGCTACCAAACGAGGGTCTACGTCCGGAATATCATTTGTATCTATCTCGCCAGCATGAACGGTATTCTCTGTAGCTGGCTGCACATGGGTAGTAGAATTTCCTTGTGGTTGTGTCGCATTATCAGACATCTGCGGCTGAGGCTCTGTAACATGAGACTCATTCTCCGTTGGGGTTACAGTGGCATTCTGCGTTTCCGAGTCTTTATTTTCTTCCGCAGTCACAACCTCCTCAGCATTCTGACCGATAACCTCCTCGTCCATAGGACTAATAGGTTCCACGATGGCAAGCTCTTCATCGCCTCTTACAATATCAGTCGACACCACCGCACCAGCACCTAAACCAGCTGCACCAGCCAAGGCTGCACCTTTCTTGAAAGTTTCCTTAGCATTTCCATTCTTTGCATTCTTATTAATAACCTGAGCATCCATAATTGTTTGTTTTTAAATGATTTATACTTATTTTCTGATGCAAAGATACTTGTTTTTAGCGGTACTATCAAGTTTTTTCAGCCATGTTACTCCAACCACTAAGGTTCTTTGACGAAACCTAAAGTTTCTCTGACGAAGTCCCAAATACGATAAAGTTTAGTTTTTCTGTTAGATTTAGGAACAATATAAGATATGTTCTCTAGTCGTTCATTCACCCCATCCACTTTATCTATCTCTATAAGATATGCCGTATTATTATCATCACTATCCCTACATATCATAGCTAGTTCTTTTGCTTTTTCATCCAAAGGAGCATCCAAAGTTAGAATTTCTGCAATATCTTTATCCTTCACTTTGGTATAAACACCATCTGTACAAAGCATAAAAACATCATGAGGTTGTATGTTACGTATCAAAGTGATAGATGGAGTTTGATAATCTGCGGGATTATTCGTTACAAAAAGACATTTTGTTATGACATTTCTTTTTGGATGGTCGATAGCCTCAGCAGGAGTTATTATCCCTTCCTCTATCAAATCATTTACCAACGAATGGTCTTTGGTTTGGAATACAATCCCTTCCTCCTTACGTATCTGATAAACACGACTGTCGCCTAGGTGCGCCAATAACATACCCTCGCTTGTTTTCGCCATAAAGGCAAGAGTTGTAGCCATGGTTGGGCATATCGCTCTATTATTATATAAGGTGTGGTAGGCATGTTCTACGAGCAGCAATATATCTTCAGCCTCCAATTCCGAACAACTCTCATTAGCCAGATACCCTTCTATAGCTTGGCATACAAGTTTGCTAGCCACCTCCCCATGGTCTCTTCCCCCCACGCCATCACAAACCACGAAATACGAAGTTTGCTTGTTGGCTTCTACAGGACACAAGCAATCCTCTTGGCTTTCTCGATTGCCAAGCTGGGAGAATGAACAGGGCTTAGTTATAGAAATTATCATAATTGTTTCTCCTTCCAATAACGTAAAGCCATAGGTTGCAAAATACGAAAAGAAAATCCCATCTTGAGCGTTTTATGTGCTTATTTTAGCCAAAATTCCGAACTAAAACTAACCCTATATTTACTCAGAAAGAACCAAACGGAGACCTAGAACACGAGAACGAATATTAGCAGAAACCCCACCTCTTCCCGCTACGGAAATTGCTCCAGCAATGTAACTTCCACCACGGACTACACGAGTAGGTCCTGAATTCGGACCAATAGGATTTATTTGAGATGACTCTGTATAATTTCCCCACCAATCTTGACAAAATTCCAAAACATTACCATTCATATCATAAAGCCCTAGTTCGTTCGCTTTTTTAGTCCCTACAGGATGTGGTCTCTTGTTAGAATTACCTTCATACCATGCAACATCCGAATATGCGCTACTACCACTATACAAAGAGCCCCTACTCTTATTTCCACCTCTTGCAGCATACTCCCATTCTGCTTCAGTTGGCAATCTAAATTTCCTCCCTGTCATTTTATTCAACTTTGCAATAAACAATTGACAATCATCCCAACTAACATTACCTACAGGCAAATCTTCTCCTTTAATTGAAGATGGATTATTTTCCATTACTAACTGCCACAAGCTTTGCGTCACCTCATACTTACCAATATAATAGTCCTTTGTCAAAATCACTTTATGAGCAGGCTTTTCCCAACTATAAGGATTTTGAATTTCAGATGTTGCTCCCATAACGAATGAACCAGACTCCACCTTTACCAATTCTATGTTGAAACCGTTTTTTACTGGAACTATAAGAGTTTTATTTTTATCATCGTTATCTATTGAGCGAGATAAAGACAGGATATAGGTAGCCCCACTTTTTAATTTTCCTACTCCATAATCATAAAAGTTTATCATCAGAGGAACATAATCCTGATGAAGAATACGAAGCATAGAATTGCCTTTAGGCATATAGACCCAATATTCACCTGTCTTTTTCACTACATCTTTTACACCGCCACTACATTCAAACTCAACGCCATCAAGAGCCAAGCCCACTTTCACTAACGCACAAATTTTGTCATTATTGTCAAGCCTAATAGCAGAAGGAGGAGTCCTAGCTGACAAGTCGCCTTCAGAAAGTTTAAAAGACTTCACCAACAACTCCTGAGAATATCCCAAGCTAACCAAACATACCAAGAAACACAAAGTAAAAAATCGTTTCATATCATTTCACTATTAAATTTTAAACATCATATTTTCATTCAGAAAGAGCAAGTCGCAAACCCAAAATCGGTAGATAAAATAAATCCATACACCACTCTTTTTGCATTGCAACTCACACAATACTAGCTATCATACTACTCTGATAAAGCTAATCTGAAACCTAAGCTACTAGCATAAGCAGTAAATGGATCTCCAATACGAACAGACGAACGACAATTTCGTTCATTATTAGGAAAGCCTCCTCCCCTATACATTTTTGACAAAGTTCTAGGGTTTATCATTATAGGGTCAGACTGAGCCGTACTTTGATACTCTCCTTTTCCATCTTCAACCCATTCCCAAACATTGCCACTCATATCATAGATTCCTAATTCATTCGGAAGTTTTGTTCCTACAGGATGTGGTTGTTTACTATTTGCACCCCACCATGCCACATCAGACAGAATATCACTTCCACTATATTGATAACCTTTTCCTTTATTTCCGCCACGAGCCGCATATTCCCATTCTGCTTCTGTTGGAAGACGGAAAACTCGCCCTGTAACAAGGTTAAGTTTTTTAATAAATTCATGACAATCCTTCCATGTTACCGATTCAACTGGCAAGGTCTTTCCTTTAAAGACCGAAGGATTATTACCCATTACAGATTCCCACAAATGTTGAGTTACCTCATACTTTCCTATATAATAGTTTTTTGTCAAGGTAACTTGATGAGCTGGTCTTTCATTATCATACGGCTCTAACATTTCTGGAGTTGCTCCCATTGCAAATGTTCCGGCCTCAACTTTCACCATTTCAATATTTACACCATTTTTCACTGGGATAACCAAGGTCGTAGAAGAAAGACTTGCGACTTGTCCCATCGGCTTTTCCAATGTAAGTACATAAGTCACGCCACTTTCTACCTTACCTATTCCATAATCATAGAAATTGATTTCCAGTGGGGTGTAATCATTGTGCAAGACACGGAGCTTCGAGTTGTTCTGAGGTAGATAGACCCAATACTCACCAGTCTTTCTCACAACATCTATCACCCCACCACTACATTCAAATTCAACACCATCAAGAGCAACACCCACCTTTATCAACGCACAATACTTGTCATTAGTATCGTAGCGACACGTGGCAGAAGCTCTCGCTAAGATGTCACCTTGTGACACCTCAAAAGAACTAACCGATAGTTTTTGAGCACAAGCCAACATTGTTTGAAACAAAAACAAAGCAATAGTTACGATTATTGTCTTCACAGCACTAAAATTTTATACTTTCTACAATTATTCGATGTTAATTATGAGGAACGAAGAAATCCTCTGGAGACAAGAACTCATCTTTTTTAGAAAACAAAAGACTAAAATGTATCTTTGGATTAGCTTCCTCTGTAAAATCCCACAAAAGGAAATAGTAGCCACCAGTTGCACTTTGCAGCTCTCCATCACCACGAGACAACTGTAATCTAAAATTAACGCCATAAAAATATGGATTCCATGCATGACGCATTAACTCTATATCTGAAATTTTGGCAACTATACACCCATCTTGTTGAAAGTATTTATTTAGGTTACTCAAATATTCCTGCTTATCTTTTACCGAGCATTCATTCTTTTTCAAAGACACCATTACTGGAGTTTCACTGTTTTCGGTAAACGACTTCTTGACATCAAACGAACGAAATCCTAACATTTTTGCGATTGCGTTCATATTCTTTTCTGTATAGTAGCTTCTACAATCCTCTAGATACTTCAATATTTCTCTTCTCATTCGCATATCCAAGTTGGCTTTTCCACCTGATAAAAGAGCGAGATAAGAATTATTGTCGATGGAAGTCCTAACACCAGTAATAATCCCTTGCTTATTAAAACTAACGGTTAGTTCCTTGTGTAATTCACCTTTGTATTTATCATCCAAAGGTTTCAGCACAACAGGTATCTGACGAATTTCATATCCAGTAAAGTCTTGAACACAAGACTGAACATTATTTTCCCATTCACAACGGAATGGCATATATTGCCAAAGCATAGATAATCGTTCCGAAGCTTCTTTACTCATTTTTATTTTAGCCAAATTCAGCGTTCTATTGCCACTGTCGGCACGATTTATCTCCGTCAACAATGCTGAAACATTGTTTTCTACTTGCTTTTTTCGTGCTTGGTCATAAATGCCATCACTAAATCTAAATTTGACTTGTGCAAATACAAAAAAAGAATTAAACACAAGAAATAACAAGCAGACAATAAATACCTTTGATTTCATATCCATAATATTAATAAGAATTATTTATCTGTAAGAGCCAAGCGAAGTCCTACCCAAGAATTTCGTCCATTTTTTCCATTAGAATATAAGAATATATTACGATAGGAAGAACGACAGTAATTTGCATCCGTCGCCCAACACCCCCCTCGAATAACATGACCTTTTTCCCCAGTTTGGCATATAGGATTCGTTTGGATCAAGCTAGAAAACACTTTAGATTTTGACCAATCTTGATGCCAATCTTGACACCATTCTAGTACATTACCCGACATATCAAAAATTCCCAACTCATTTGGTAGTTTTGTTCCTATTACATGAGTTTTACTTTCGCTGTTTTTATCAAACCAAGCATAATCAGCCAAATTATTACCTCCGCTATACTGAAAACCATGATTTCTCTTTCCACCACGAGCTGCGTATTCCCATTCAGCCTCTGTAGGCAATCGAAAATTTCGCCCAGTCATATCATTCAATTTTGAAATAAATGCCATACAATCATCCCAACTCACACACTCTACAGGTAAGTTTTCGTCTTTAAACTTTGATGGATTACTTCCTGTAACCGCTTGCCATAGAGCCTGACTCACCTCATATTTTCCCAAATAGTAATCTTTAGTCAAAACAACACGGTGCGCAGGTTTTTCATCATCTTCAGGATTTTTCATCTCTGGTGTCGCCCCCATCATAAATGTCCCAGCTTCAACCTTTACCATTTCTATACAGACTCCATCCTTAACTGGAATTGAAATGGTATTTGAGGATACCAATTCTTTCTTTTTATTCTCTATTAAAGTTATTTGTTCTTCATATCCAGGCACTAAATCTACTTGCTTAGATTGCCAACCTACATACGATATCGTAACTGTTACTGTTGGCGTTTTTGACTCTACAAAGAATTTACCATCTAAATCAGTTATAGCAGAATTACTTGTTCCATTCACCCTAATTAAGGCTCCAATAACGGGGTCACCTTTAACATCCACAACCTTTCCTAAGAATTTTACAACTTGCGAATTAGATGAATTTTGATTTGCAACATCCTCACCCATTACTGAAAATGAAGTAGCATTTGTTTCTTTAGATAATGTAATCTGAAGCTTACTTGGAGCTGAGGATTTCAATTTTACCATACCTTCTTCTGACTCATATCCATCACAAAACACAACAAAATTATGCTGACCTACAGGTAAGTTTGCTATTGCTACCCCATCACTACCCTTTATTCTTTTATTATCCACTAGAACCGTAGCGTCTGTTGGAGCATATTTAATCGTAAGAGTTTGAGTTTGGCTAGGTAGATTTCCCCTAGAAACTGATAGCATCACTTCATAAGTCCTATTACTCTCCAACTTCTCTATACCATAGTTTGCAAATGTAATCATCGTTGGCGAATAATTGGGATGCTTCACTTTCAGCATACGGCTTCCTCGTGGCATATATACCCAATATTCACCTGTTTTGCTCTCAACCTTTCCTACAATGTTTCCTTCGAATCGAACACCTTGCAACCCAATTCCCACCTTTACCAATGCACAGTTTTTTTCATTCAAGTCTTTGCGAGGTTGAGTTTGAGCAGAGAGGTCACTTTCAGAAATCGAGAAAGATTCAACATTCAGCTTTTGAGCAAAACTCGAAACTTGAAAAATCACAAATAGTAAAATGACAAGCAAATGTCGTCTCATAAGTTTCAATACAAGAAATGTTATTTTATAAATTTGTTGCATAAGATTCCTATCATGAGAGATAGTATTGCTGTTATTATCAGATTTCTGAGTTCCAAGAGATTCTTGTTGTTTACAAAATCTACATGGAAAGTTAATCCATTCATACTAATCTCTCGAATTTTAGCTATGTCAGTAAATTCACAACTAGTCGCAGTGATTTTATCTGGCATAGGATACATTTGTGAGAAATTTACGATGTCAAGATACTCAAATTTTAACCGTTTACATTTGGCATCAACGTGCATCCGATATTTAATGTTTGTTTGAGAAATATCCCATGGATATAAGAAACTTTGGACAAAATTATCAATGCTAGTCGAAAAATAAATTTTTGCATCAGAACAAGGTGCCATAGAAAATAGACAATATCCACCGCCATCAACATAAGTACCATCATCATCTTTCTTTTTCCTAGGCTTATACATATACGACAAACTTCTATCATCTTTGACATTTACATCTCCACCTTTTGCATTTAGGTGATTGATGTTTGAATAACATTTGTAATCTATGGAAACCATCGCATATGTATCATTGAGAGAGTCTTTGAATATTCGAGATAACATTCTGTACTTTCCTTTTTCACTTAACATAAATCTTCTGTCTCTATTTTCCTTAGGAAACAGAGGACTTGCCTGTGGTGAAAGATATGTTTTTACATCAACTAAATTTCCTTTTGTTGTATCAACTTTTTGAGCACCACCATAATCCATGTTTACAAAAATATCGCACACGCTAGAATCTACGTCTCCATAACTTCTTATACTAACTTCTATTGCGCGATTAGGAATTCTATTGAAATAATAGTACGCTGTGATGCAGAATGCGATAATGATACAGTAAAAAAGAAACTGCAATGCACTGCGCTTATGTTTCGTGAAGAAAAATTTCAAAAACTGCATTTTATAGGTGCTTCTATTAATTTTCATTATTCGGAGAGAGCCAAACGAAATCCAGCTATTTTCAATTCAAGAATGGGATAAGCATCTAATCTATCAGATGGCTGACAACGCTGTTGCGGTACTGTCCAGCCTCCCCCCTTTATCACTCGTTTAGTTCCCACTACTGCGCCAATTGGATCTGTTTGAGAATATTCTGAGAAATTCTCATACCAATCTGAACACCATTCATATACATTTCCAGACATATCAAATATGCCCAACTCATTAGATTTTTTTGAACCAACTAAATGTGGACTATCTTTATTTATCTCTCCAAACCAAGCAACATCGGAAAGCACATTACTTCCACTGTAACGATATTTTTTCGAATTATTTCCACCACGAGCTGCAAATTCCCATTCCGCCTCTGTTGGCAAGCGGAAGTTTCTGCCTGTTATATTGTTTAATTTATTGATAAACTTTTGGCAATCAGTCCAACTAACATTTGAAACAGGCAAATAATCTCCTTTAACCTTAGAAGGATTTAGCCCCATTATAGCGTTCCATATTTTTTGGGTAACCTCATACTTTCCCATATAATAGTTGTTCGTCAAGGTTACTTTATGAGAAGGTTTGGAATCAAACCCAGTCCCTTCCATCTCGGCTGTATGTCCCATCATAAAAGTCCCAGCCTCAACCTTAACCATCTCTATACTAATGCCGTCTTTGACTGGGATAGTAATCGTACTTCCAGAAGTTCCACTTGACAAACTTGTTGTAGTTGGCTTTTGTTGCACAGTTGATTGAGTTATAGGTTCTGTAGCTTGAACAGTATTCCCATTCTGATTCAGCACCAACACATAAGTTCTATTACCCTCCAGCTTCTCCACACCAAAATCAGCAAAGGTTACCATGATAGGTAGAAAGTTCTTGGTTATCACTTTTATCTGCCTTGAATTCTGAGGCATATAAACCCACACTTCATTATTGTGCTTACCCAAGGGTGAAACCACATTGCCTTCCACATCCAAGACTTCACCGACAAACTGCACTTTGACCAAGGCACAGTTTTTGTCATTCGTATCCTTGCGAGGTTGAAGCTGCGCCGTCAAATCAGAGGAAGCCAACTCAAACTCAGGAATAAGCTTTTGCGCCAAAACAGAAAAGGCTTTAAGCAGCAACAACATCACAAGCAGAAATATCCGTCTCATACTCATTTTACACCTAACAACACTATTATCTAACAATTGTTTCTATCTTCTCTCCATTCCGATAAAGAGCACCATTCTGCACAACCCCATTCTCGCAGTAGCCGTCGATATAATCTCCTGCTTCTGGAACCGTAGAGCAACCTGCAACAGCATGAGAACTACGGAATGTCATTCTTCCATTGCCATGTGGCTTGCCATTGAGAACACCACCTGTCCATGTAGCATAACCTAGATTTACAGTTCCAGACTTTGCCGTTTCTTTCTTTGCAGGATTTACTGAAGTTGGGCCTCCATCAACATCTACAGGTTTAACCACCTTACCAGAGGTCTTGGCAGATTGCTTTTCAACTTGCGAATTATCCCTTTTTGGAGATTCAACATTTTCCTTAACCGTAAACTTAGCGATGTGTACTGTATCTTGGGATACGGAATCCGTCTTTACATCTTGCTGAGCTACCTCCGAAGACTTGCCTTTATCACCGAAATGGTTCTTAGCATACCAACCGATGCCACCCACCAACAAGAGTCCGATGACAAGAGCAGCAACCTTTCCGATAGGCAGCGAACTGGAAGAGCTAGGAATAACTGGGTCTGTAACGATAGGTTCACCAGCAGTCATACCGACACCAGAGCCCATCTGCGATTTGCCTTGCTGCAATATCTTCTGAAAATCAAGAATGGTTTGCGGATGGCAAAGGCTATCCTTCTGCATTCCACAGATAATAGCATCCATCGTATTCTGCGAGATGTTTTCAGGCAAAGCTCGATATATATTATGAACGCTCTGCTCCGAGGCATCATTTGGCTCCTTGCCTGTTACCATATATAATAAGGTGGCGGCTAGCGAATAAATATCCAACGAAGGTTGGAACTCCGAAACAGGTTGCCTCAGTTCCATAGGAGAATAGCCTTTGGAATATCCACCAATCCCTTTGTTTCTCTTTGGCTTTCCGTTCTCGAAATACACAGCCTGACCGAAGTCTATCAGCATTGGCTTTATCAACGCTCCCTCACACACCATCATGATGTTATCTGGTTTGATGTCCAAGTGCAAGATATGATGGTTATGGAGATAAGAGAGCGCACCCGATATAGCGCCGACGATTCCCCGAGCTTGGCTCTCAGACAAACAACCACCTTGTTCGGAAACATATTGATAAAGCGATACTTTGCCAAGATATGCCATCACATAATAAACCGTGTTGTTCTGTTCAAAGACCTCGTTCACTGGCACAATATTGGCATGTTTCAAGGCATGAAGTATCTCTGCCTCTTCTCGGAAATCTTGCTTCGCCTGCTTGAATAGCTGTTGGTTCTCTTGTGCCACCTGTACGTTCCCATTGGCATCCCTAGAACAAATCTTACCCATGAAGAATTCCTTGATGGTAAATGTAGCAACCTGAGAAATGTTGCCTACCATAATCTGCGCCTTGGCTAGGTAAGTGATGCCAAAACCACCCTGATGTAGTTGTTTATCTATCGTATATGTCGTTGCTCCTTTCAGAACGGAGCCTATTGCTAATGCGTTCTCTATCATAACTTATTTATTTGTAAGACAAAAGTGAGTTTTACCTAATATGAATTCTTGGTCTAACTGGATGTAAACCGACGTGCCTACAGGTATCATCTTTCCTGAAAGATAAACAGGATTCTTGGAGCGATTAACGGTCAGGAGGTATTTGTAGGAATGTCCCACTGCCTCGACAAGAATCGTTACAGAGCGATGGCTAATAGTCCTATCTCCCTCTATCATAATATCAGAAGGAGAAGACGAGTCATACATGCCTATCGTATTGGATCCCAACTGCAAACCATAATATTTGTCTTTGTTGTAGAAGTGCCTCTTTTTCTGCAAGAGCCTGGCTACCACACCCGAAGGAGTTCCATTGGTAGGAATAATAGGGTCTGTTGCAGGATGGGATGACTTTTCCGAGTTTCCATCCATACCCATTCGAATTTGCTTCTCGGTGATTTTCACGCCAAACGTTTGTCCACATTCTAGATGAGGACATTTTACCTTGACCAAGCCTCCCTGTCCTGGCGAATAAAACTTCACCACTTGTCCACATTTGGGGCATTTTGTCGCAATGACTGGTTTCTTATTTTCTTCCATCGCTATTTTTACCAACTCATTAACACATTATTATATAGTGCCTTTGATGTCACCAATTGAGGATGCTGTCTCTTGTTATGCAGCTGTACATCTTTATGAATATACTTGAAAAGTTCGATGGCGGTAATGTTCTTGTCGCCATCGCTATCCGCCTTCCCACGCAAGCCCTTCATAATACCATTGGTCATCAATCCCGAACCAACCAAAGGACTCTCTGAAGAAGTTTCGCTAGAACGAGAGGATAGATATACGATATACCGAGGATTGCTCTTCATAATGTTTTCCCATGCCTTTTCATTGGCACTGACAGAATTCTTGGAATGCATATTGTTAGCAGCAGTTCCAGAGTAGCAAGCATCAATATAACATACGATATCCTTGGCTGGGCACTGGTCTAACTCTCGGAACAGCTCATTATACGAGAGCATCTGCGAAGAAGTGGATGCATAAGTACAAATGATGTTCTCCATACCATGCCCACTATAGGAAAATACAATCCTATCATTGGAGGTTGCTATATTTCTTACCTTTCTGATGGCAGCGATGACATTGGCACGAGTAGCATTCTGAGAGGTTAGCAGAACTACAGTCGCTCCCTTCGACTTATATAACGAAGCCAGACTCTTGGCATCCTTGGTAGACTGGGTGAGGTCGTTAGCCGTTCCTTCATAATTAGACACACCAGTAATGATGGCGTATGTTTTCTGTGCAAGCGCAGTTGTTGCCAGTAAAAAAGCAGACAAGCATGTTAGGACTAATCTTTTCATGATGTTTATATGTTTTAAGCGTGAGCCTTGCAACGGCTACACATTTGGTTCTTGAATTCGATTTCCGAAAGAGGCTTCGCACAACAAGGGCAAATCAACTTACCCGAATATTTGCTATTGAAATTCTTCAATTTCGAGTCTTTACCTATATATATGTTGATGAAAGCCTGTAGTATAGTGGTAAACACGGCTGTCACCGCCACTCCATATACCTTCTGATGCAACGGCAACAGCAAGGTGAGCATCAGTCCAATCATCGCCGAGATAAATCCTGGCAAGAACTTCATCATGTTCTTTTTCTGCAATTTGGCATCTATCTCCGTTTTCTCCCTGATTGCCTTGTCATGAATTTCAAGAACATACCGAAACTCCTGTTGATAATTTTTAGGGTCTTCCTCCAAGACATGATGGGCATAGAAAGTGAATCCCATGCTTGTTTGGTCGGCAAGAACGATACGAGTAAACTCGGTAATGTTCACCCTCTTTATCTGGACTAGTTCATCATTCTCATTGATGATGTATGTGCCATTCGTGGAGTTGAGGTCTTCCAAAATCCACTGTCCACTATCCGTAACAGTAATCTTGGCATGTTGCCTACTTACCCTCGAACCATTGATGGCAAACCTCTGGGTTCCCTCTTTTCCAATAATAACTTCTAGCATAATTCATTCTTCTTTATGGTGCTCTTGCTGACCAAATCCTTGTATTTCTTCAACAAAGGCTTTGGAAGTTTGAGCGTTATGGTATTCTTCATGCAATCAGACAAAACAAGGTGCTGTTTCAAAACATTTATGTCGTAGAGAAACCACTGATTGATGATTACACTTCTTCCTAATCTCACAAAAGGACTGACTTCTCCATCTGCATACGAAGCCGATACCAAAGTCTCCACCTTAGAAATACCAAACGACAGAACGGTCGTCATACCACCTATGTAGCATATCTTGGTGTAATTGCCATCAGCCATAATATATGCTATGTTATCAACAAATAGCATAATCATTTCGTCTCGATTGTTGAGACAAATCTTTTTCATAAGCTATACATTATTATATATTACTACTTTATCTTTTCCAACAAGCCTGTCGGCACATACGCCGTACTCACCAAGCACACACCTTTCACCTCGACAACTACCCTCTGCTGTCCGCCGAGCCTAGCCACCCTGCCGACCACTCCCTTAAACTCGCCGCCTGTCACCTTCACCAAGTCGCCACTCTTAAAGTGGCACTGGTCTTCGCTCACCACCTTCACCTTATCTATATCCACACTCGTTACCTTGATGAAATTCATCATGGCAGCATAGGGGATGGTGAGAGGTGGATTCTTGCCCGCCTCATCTTGCTTGAAATGATCATAATAAGGATTGAGGAAATTCAAATCGTCGTTATTGAGTATTTGGGAGATTGTTTCTAGAGTGGCATACACAAAGAGGAAATTAGGCAGGAAAGGCTCTATCTTGAATCGTCGCTTTCCTTTGACAATCTTCGCAACGTGCCGCAAAGGGAGATAGCATTCGGCATCTATTCTATTACCGTCGGGGCTATTTCGTTTGCTCAGAATATAATCGTAGGCTTTCTTCTCACGATGGTAAGTGGCTCGCAACACGTACCATTTCTTCATTGGGTTTGGAGCATATCTTACCGACACCTCATTTTGTGTATTATTGAGGGGGACATCGGAGGTAAGTCCGACGTGGGGAGATACTTTTCTACCTCCATCGGGTGCCACATTAATCAATGTTGACATGGTATTTTCCTAGTTTCTTAGAAAAATCCTCAAAAACGAACGGACACAAAAAGAGCGCGGAGCCAGTCTGCTGCCCGTCCCACGCTATTAAGGCCTTCGCATTGCCCTGTCTGTCGAAACGAACAACGCTGGAAGCCCCACGCCGATGTAAGTATATAGTACCACCTATCAACTCATTGCTAAGTGCTATGAGCCAATAAGGGCTGTATATATGATACACCCCAAGGGGCGTCCCCGTTGCTTTGTTCTTGACAGACATTTGGAAGTTGCGAAGTTCTAATAGCGTCAAAACCAAAGCGTACAGTTACGCCTTTATGTATATATGTCCATCCCACCTTCGCCCAGTTGGAGCTTCCAGTAAGGATATGACACCGCAAAAGTAAGAAATATTATCGAAACAACAAAACTTTTATCGAAAAAGTTTCGAAAAAAGTTGTGTGAGGGGACACAATTGGGAAGAAGAAGTTGTCTTACTTGGCAAAGTGCTTTAGCTTTTAGGTAATGTTCCCACATATTTTTCTCATTTTCCACACCATACTCTTTTAGTACACAAAACGTAAGCACTTGATAATCAACACATATCATTTCTACTCTTCTTTTTGGCTCGCAGATTGTGACCATGAATGTCGGGTTCGACTATGAATGGTAGGTAACGCAGAGGTAGCACCAGTTGATACCGTAGCTCCAGATGCACCTTCAGATACAACAGAAGTTGGCACTCCTATCCAGCCACAGGCTACCACAGAGGATTCTACCCAGCAGGAGACAACTCAGCAGCAGCAGGCTACAGAGACTGAGCAGCAGACAAATGCTGAATAAGAATTCTATAGAAATACAATAGGATTCAATAGGATTCATTTTGCAGACGACATATTTAAGTGAATTAATAGGGAAAGCATAGAATCCTGCTGGCATCACTGCCAGCAGGATTCTACGCTATTATCACCCATTGATAAATATCACTTCATCAATCGCTCTACCCATTCATTGAACAAAGGGCATTTCTCCCGAATCTTCTCCA
>CAVBFV010000027.1:0-20153 GCA_963594575.1 Lachnospiraceae bacterium
CGCAATACCAGTTCGAAAACGCGCTGATAGAAACGGTGGTCGCCATATCCGGTGCCGTAGGTGTTCTTTACCCATGACGTTAGGCAAGGCGCCTCGTCGTTGAGGAAGATGCCGCGATAACGTACGGCAGGTTCGCCATCTGTATAGATTCCTTTGTTTACGAAAATGGAATCGTGATGCTCTACAGGTACGTCTGCCCAGTCATACCAAGGCGATACGCCCATCTGCTGCGAGAGTTCGTAGATGCCATAGATGGTGCCTCGGCGGTCGCTGCCAGCAATGACGAGCTGACCATCTATGAGCGTGATGATAAACTTTTCCCGTTTGCCCTTCAGTAGATTTCCGTTGATGCGCTTCTGTTTCACCAGTTGGTCGATGGCTGCAGAATGGCCGATGGTGCCTACGAGGATAGCTGGTCGGGCTGTGTCGGCTTTTTTCAGAAAACCGGCATCCGTGGTGAGGGTGGCTGTGGCTCCACTCACACTTTTGATATCTTTCAGCAGGGCATGAGCAGCATAGCTCACTCCCTTGCAGTCGTTGGTGTCCATGTAGATTTCTACCCGGTTATTGGCATTCAGCAGCAAGTCTCCTTGCTTGAAATTCACAAATCTGTCGGCTGCGCTCATGCTGATAGTTGAGAGCAGGGCAGCGCTTGCCAGGAATGTTTGCTTGATGTTGTTTAGTTTCATATTTATTTATTTTGTTGTTATTTTCCGATTGTCAGCAATGTGTTTTTGCCGGTTGCAAAGATAACCAAAACTATCCGAATGTACCTTATTTTATGTAACCTTTAGTTTTTAATATGTTTCATTTTTACTTTTCTGTCCGTTTCTCTTTGTGTTTTCAAAGAAAAATAGTAATTTTGCATAGTAAAAACAGAAAAAAGAATATATATAATGATAGACAGACCGACGATAGCAAAAATTATGGATGCCACCAAGATAGAAGAGGTGGTATCTGAATTTGTTACGCTCAAGAAGCGTGGCATCAATTATGTCGGCTTGTGTCCTTTTCATAACGATTCCAATCCATCTTTCTCTGTATCTCCAACAAGAGGTATCTGTCATTGCTTTACCTGTGGAAAGGGAGGCAATGCAATTAACTTTCTGATGGAACTGGAACAGATGACCTATCCCGATGCTCTTCGCTGGCTCGCCAAGAAATATAAAATTGAGATTCAGGAGCGGGAACTGACCAACGAAGAAAAACAGCGCGAGAGCGAAAGAGAATCCATGTTTATCGTCAACGATTGGGCGGCGAAATATTTCCAGGATATTCTCTTGCATGATGTGGATGGTATCGCTATCGGTATGGCTTATTTCCGAGGAAGAGGTTTCAGAGATGATATCATCAGAAAATTCCAGTTGGGTTTTGCGCTTCCTAAGCGTACTGCTCTTGCTGAAGCGGCTAAGGCGGCTGGCTATAATCCGAAATATCTGGTTGATACGGGACTCTGCTTCAAGGTGGATAAGGACGAAGCCGGCAATAAGTCGGGTGAGGATAAAATTCTTGACCGTTTCTCGGGCAGAGCCATCTTCCCTTGGTTCAGCGTGAGTGGCAAGGTGGTAGCTTTTGGCGGACGAGTTCTCGACAGCAGAACCAAGGGCATCAGCCAGAAATATGTCAACTCGCCTGATAGCGTTATCTATCATAAGGAGCGCGAACTCTATGGACTCTATCAGGCCAAGAAGGCGATAGCCAAGGAGGATTGTGTCTTTATGGTGGAAGGATATACCGATGTTATCTCGATGCATCAGTGTGGCATCGAAAATGTAGTGGCCAACTCGGGTACAGCGCTGAGCGTGCATCAGATCAGACTGCTGCACCGCTTTACCAGTAACATCGTTCTTCTCTATGACGGCGATAATGCGGGTATTCATGCTGCGCTGAGAGGTACCGATATGCTGCTCGAAGAAGAGATGAACGTAAAGGTTCTCTTCCTCCCTGACGGTAATGACCCAGATAGTTTCGCCCGCAGTCATTCGGCAGAGGAATTCAGAAGATATATTCAGGAGAATCAGACCGACTTCATACAGTTTAAGACCGATATTCTGCTGCGCGGTGTGACAGACCCTGTAAAGCGAAGCCAGGCTATCAATTCGATTGTAGAGAGCATCTCGAAAATCAAGAATCAGATAACGCGCGCTTCTTATATCACCGACTGTTCTCACCGTTTGGGCGTGAACGAGGCAATTATCGTGAATGCCTTGAATAATTTTGTGCGCAACGGTATGAGTGAGCAGGTAAAGGCAGAGCGACGTGCTGCGGGATTGAAAGATTCGACTGTAGCGGCAGCGCAGCAGGCGCAATCAGCGATGAGAGCGGTTACCCCACTGGATAAACTCCTGGAGGTAGAAGGACTTCTGGTACAGTTGATTATTCATCATGGCGACCAGCTCATCACGGTACAGGATGTAGACGGAAATGATGTGGAGGTAGCTGTGGCCCAGTATATCAGTCTTGATTTGGGTGGAGATGGGTTCAAATTTCATAATGATTTATATAATCAGATTATGCAGGAGGCTGTGGAGCATCTCGAAAAAGAAGATGATTTTGTCGCCGAAACTTATTTTGCCAATCATCCGAATCCGGAAATCAGCAGGTTGGCAGGTTTGCCTACAGGTGCCCAGGAGGTATCTACAGCCAGTCTGCAGATGAAGATGAGTGCCGATAAACTCCGCCAGTTTGTCTTTAAAGACATCTTGAGCTTCCGCACTCATTATATTGCTCAGCGTATTATAGAGGTACAGCAGGAGTTTGCCAAGAATCCGACCAATCGTGAACTGCTGCAGGAGTTTATGAAACTCAAGCAGATGAACACGCTTCTGGCGAGCCAGGCAAACAATATCTTCAATTAACCGGAGCTCCTGTCCTGTGGGGAGAAACTCTGTAAAGAAGTATTAGAGATAAAAAAGGAGAAACGCTATATGATTTATTTTCACTGGATATATCTGTTGCTTTATGTCGTGATAACCGTTCCGGCTATCATCACCGTCTTGATGGACAACCGTCAGCCCGCCAAGACGATGGCATGGATATTGGTGTTCTTCTTCATCCCTTTTATAGGCATTATCTTCTATTTCTTCTTCGGACAGAACACCCGCAAGGAGCGGCTTATCAGCGACCGCAGCATGGACCAGCTCACCAAGCGCTCCATGCTCGAATTCGTAGAGCAGGAGAATCTTCACCTGCCCGACAGCAATAAACCTCTGATGAATCTCTTTGCCAACCAGAGTTGGGCGCTGCCTTTTAAAGACAATCAGGTGGATATTTATACCGATGGCTACGATTTCTTCCTTACCTTATTATATAATATAGGACAGGCAAAGCATCATATTCATCTTGATACCTATATCTTCGAAGCCGATGCTTTGGGATATCTGATAGCTGATGCCTTGATTGATAAGGCGGAGCAGGGAGTAGAGGTGCGACTGATTTACGATGATGTAGGCTGCTGGAAGGTGAAGGATGAATTCTTCGAACGTATGCGCGATGCAGGCATAGATGTACATTCGTTCATGCCAGTCCGCTTTCCGGCTTTTACGAGTAAGGTAAACTATCGTAACCATCGCAAACTCTGTGTCATAGATGGTAAGGTGGGCTTTATCGGCGGCATGAATATCGCTCTGCGCTATGTGAAGGGTGATAAGAAACAGGCATGGCGCGATACGCATCTCCGTATTGAGGGCGGTGGCGTTTACGCCATTCAGAGAGCCTTTCTGGTAGACTGGTATTTCGTAGACCGTACATTAGTTACCAATCGCCAGTATTATCCGCCGGTCAGTTCGCATATCCGCAACAATTGTCTCGTACAGATAGTTACGAGCAGTCCTATCAGTCCTTGGCCTGATATTATGCAGGGCTATGTCCGCATCCTGCTTCAGGCCCGGAAGTATGTGTATATGGAAACGCCTTATTTCCTGCCAACTGAACCCGTATTGTTTGCCATGCGAACAGCAGCTCTGGCGGGTGTGGATATCCGTCTGATGTTGCCCCGTCATGCTGATGCCAAACTGGTTGAGTGGGCATCACGTTCGTATGTGATGGAGGCGATAGAGGCTGGCGTAAAGGTTTATCTCTATACGGCAGGCTTTAATCATAGTAAATTGCTGGTGAGTGATGATAATCTCAGTACGATAGGCAGTACGAATATCGACTTCCGAAGTTTTGAGAATAATTTCGAAGCGAATGCATTCTTCTTTGATGAGGGGATGGCGCAGCGCGTGAAGGCTGTCTATCTGCGGGATGAGGCGAAGAGTATCCTGGTAGATGATGTATCTTATTTCGTTAAGCGCCCATTCTTGCAGCGATTGTTCGAGAGCATTGTTAGGTTGCTGTCGCCATTGTTGTGAAAAATAAAAGCTAGGCTCTGCTTGCTTGAGCCTAGCTTTTCTAGCTATTCTATAAGAAATTCGCCCCCTCGAATTCAAATTCTTGATCCACAGTCGTTGGATGTTTGACAGCGTCTTTATCATCAGGATCGATGCTCTCTCCATCCTTCAGTTGTACATGGACATTGATTTTCTTGACACCTAATGACATCAGTTCTTGCTTATATTGATAATCAATGACAAAGTACAGGTCTGCTGCAAGTGCTCTGCTATGACGTAACGGATAAGTATTTTGAGCCATGGCTCCGGCAGCGATTTGGTCGAGAGCAGAAACAATTTGTCTTACAGCTTCCCTGTTCTCCTCATAAACTTTGCTCTCATCTACAGAGACCGTAACATCCCAAGCATATTTGTATGCAGACAGCTCACCCTCGTAAAAGAAATAATATCTGCTATAGTAGGCAGATTCTATCCAAGACATGGTAGGGTTCTTCGTGTCAAGCAATATCTTGTCCCATCCTGTGGCTTGGTTAAATGCTGAATTACGTAGTATCTGCTTATATTCATCTGACAGCAAATCTATAAATTCAGGAGTAGGCCAAGTGACACCTAGGCTAACCCTGTCCAACCATTGAGGCAGCCCGGAAGAGGCACTTACTACCGTCATCTTCTCCAGTGTGCTTCGGACAAGGGTGGCTGCGCTTGACAACTTTCCATCGTGATAGAAACCAGCCAATTTAGTCAATAAAGAGCATAAATCTACGCTGTAGCTATTGGTGTCAAAAGGATAGATGATTCCATTATATTGTTCCCCAAATTGAGTATGTGAAAACCAGTCATCATTCATCTGTTGTCTTTCGTCCCACTCATCAAACCCTTCTGGAATTTCAGTTTTTTCCTTTTTTAGCCTTACTACTTCGTCTGTTGCCGTCTTTGCATGCTGTGCGAACTCGTCCATGTATTGCATGTCATAACATGCCAAGTCGCCAGTATACCATTCTTTGTTTTGCCATTCTTTTATAACAGCAGGTACATAATCCTTGATTGCATCTACCAACGAATCCTTTTCTTGAAGATTGTTTAGTAGTTGTGTATAATTGCCGCCATATGAATTATGGGATGAAGCCATCATGTATTTTGTACAATCCTTTAATTGGTAAAAAGGCTCGACCATCCCCATCATGCTAACATCAAAATAGATGAGATCTAGCTTTGTGCCTGAATCTTTAATGCCTTTTTCTATTTCGTAAGTAGATAATTCGTTGCCCGTGTTATCGTCAAAGCAGACGCTGCGCGATTGGTTTGAGACCTCTGGATAGTTGGATTGTACAAGCTTATCAGATGGTCCGAATTCACATCCATGATTCCAAAATATAAGTATGTACTTGTCGGCAGGCATCTTTTCCTTACTTTTCTTGATGAAATTAGCGAGATGCTCAGGGTTGTCCAAGCGATAAGACGCTTCGTATTTCTTCTCGTTTTTCAATCCGTCTTCAGTCAAGTTCAAGAGACGGGTACCTTCACAATCCTTCTTGGATTGGTAAGGCATAGAATACTTTACCAACCCAGTGAAATTGACTCTGCTTGTTTTCCCATAGCCAACGATCTGTTCTAGGTTGTAATCGAGTTCTGTGTCAAGATTACCTCCACCACAGCCGTAGAGCATCACCGTATAGGTAGTTGGCGGTGGGGTAGCAGGTTCCTCTGGCTGTGTGGGTGGCGCAACGATATCGTCATCTTTGCTACAAGATGCGAAGAATGTCACAGTACATGCTAATATGATATTCAGAAATAATAAAGTCTTCTTCATTGTTTCAGATATTTATTATGTGTAAAAAATGTAATTGATGATATAAACAGTGGCTACGCCTATCAATGCAAGCACTGATAAGAGTGCTGCGAGATAAAGAACTGACCAGCAAGTGGTAAATGCTACATGCTTGGTGGATTCTATCCATTTCATCCCATATATTCCTCGATAAGTCCAAACGAGATAAAATAGCATCACTGGTATAGGGAGAGGAATCAAGGCATGAAGCGCATAAAGATAGACGAAAGTCATGTAGTGGGCACTGACAGTGAGGGGATGTGCCACAAATTTGCATTTTTTGAACGCTCTTCTTGCTGCAAGCCCATACATTGGGAAGATGGCAAAGAGGAAAAGTGTCGTGTCGTCTTCCAATTTCTCCCTAAATACTCGCCAGATGGCAGCAACCACTCCGTTGTCCATGCGTCCGTCATCCTTGCTGGTAATGGTGAGTCCCCATTTCTTGTAAATCTCCTTTTCTGTCTTTCCCGAAGAGTCAACTTGTGGTTGGGTTATCTCTTTCTTTGGAAAGCTTGACAGTTCTATCTCATCGTATATGTGTCCACATATTGTTATGCATGATATGGCGACAACTAAGGTGGTTACAGGTCCCAGGTATATGACTTGATGACCACGGAAATAGTCTCGTATCATATAGCCTGGGCGAGTAATCAACTCTATGATGGTGCGGAAAAAAGCGTTTGAGAGCATAGGATAGGCTTCCCGAAATGTCTTGTACATCTTTTTGTTGCGATAGCTTCCTGCCTTATGGCTCTGTCCACATCTGGGACAATAATTGCCACGATACTCCGTGCCACAATGCTTGCATGTCGTTGTGGTAAGAGATAGGGCAGGTATCGACTTTCCTCTTTCGAGATAAATCCGATACCTGCGAATCAAATATGATATTTTATCCTTTATCATAGATAATATTCATGGAGGGGAAGGGCTTTACCAAATCTTTGTACGCTGCTCTGGACTCAAATAATTGGTGTCACCCCATTTCACATCGTAAAGCTCATACCACCTATCACAGTTCATCGTAATACCGTTGATACGTGTGATATTGTTCGCATGTTCATCAGATTTGTTCAAGTTTTGAAGGTATCTTTTTGTGTATTTGCCCCTCCAAATTTCGGCGAAAGATTGATAGAACTTTTTCTCCTGCTTGATGAGCTCATCCCCATAATATCCTTGCTCTTTCAGTTTCTCCACATACGTTTGATGGGCGATTTCCAATCCGCCAAGGTCAGCGATGTTTTCACCGAGTGTCTTCTCGCCATTGACATATTCTTCACTCGAACCTACATATACAGGAAGATGATTGTAGCAGTTTACCAGAAGTTCCGTCTTTTTGTTAAATGCGATTTGGTCTGAAACCGTCCACCACTCTTTCATGTTCCCATCCACATCAAATTTAGCTCCATTGTTATCGAATCCATGAGTTATTTCATGCCCGAAAACATAACTTAAAGCATAGAGCTTTGCTTCGGATTCGCTCTCATCGTAGAAAGGCTTCAGTATGATGTTGGGCAAGATGAGCAATGAGTTGCATGGCGAAAAATAGAAAGCGTTTAGAGTTGAAACACTTATGCCCTCTAAATAGGCAAAGCTTGCCAGTTCATCTTTAGGATGTTTGTCAAGCAATGCTCTTCGCATGTCATGTTGGCTCTTTCTGAGCAGAAGCATATCTTCATAGAGAGACTTGCCTTCCAATTGTGGTATTCCTTCCTGGCACCAGGTGTCAGGTGAGGCGACATGGAATGTCATCTTCTGTAGTTTGTCGATGGCGTTTTGTTTGGTAGTGCTACTCATCCAGTCAAGATTCTCGATTCTACTCTTGAATGTTTTGCGCAAGTCCTCCATGAGGTCTTTCATTTTTTGCTTGTATGATGGAGTGATATAAGTGTCGCAAAAAGTCTTGGCTATAGTGTAATCTAACTTATTCCCAATCCAATTTGTCAGTGCATATTGGTCATAATTAGAATCGGAGTCTGTATTTAGCTTTTCCTTTGCAGTTTGAGAAGCCAAGGCTAAATCTGCCGCAATGCCACATTCCAATACGCTGATGAGATCGTTATATCCTAATTCTGCACAACTCAACATATCCACCAGTATGGTGGAGGCATTTTCTTCTATAATAACTTTCTCTGGAGCAATTCCCAAGCCATCATAGAAAGCCTTTAAGTCTTGTTCATATCCAGACTCGTTTGAGCGTGTACCACTATGTCTTGCCGAGACAAGGCTTTCGTGATATGCAGGGTCATTGAGCTTATCGCTCAACGATCTGGTGGTACTTGTGGAGAATTCTGGCAGTATATCTATTGCGTTCTCCACTCGGTCTTTTGCCGATGCTTCATCGAATCCCAATTGTATCAACGCCCATCTGAGCCAGTCTTGACGTTGCTTGATTTGGTAGCTGTTTTTCCCTAATATGTCAGACAGTATATCATTGTTGCTTAAAACATAGTAAAATTCTCCGTCGGATACAGTAAGGCTGCCTTTGAGGTAAGTACAGTTGCCTTCACGTAAGTACTCTCCCAATGCGTACGCCTGCTCTTTAGATGTTTTTAAACTCTCTAATTTGGCTATTTTCTCTTTAATTTTGTTGATGGCTTCAGCATCTTCAGCCAATTGACTCATGTCCGTCTTCAACTGTGTTACCTGCTGAACACTCAGCTTCATTCTTTCGTTGACGGCAGGATAGGCTTCGCTTTCCCACAGCCCTACGGATGTTTCATTGCCTAAAGGAGTGTTATCATACCATGTTCCCCAGCAATACATGGCAAAGTTGTCTCCAGGCTTGACATTGGGGTTCATGTATTTGTCGCCTGTCCATGTCTTTGTATCAACAGTGGATGGAGTTTGTAGTTCAGAATTGTCGTCGCTACAAGAGGTTGTGGCGATGAGGCATATAAAAAATAGGGATGCCAATGATGTTTTTGATCTTCTCATATTCAGTATTATTATTGATTACTCTGTGCTTTTTACGATGATGGTTTCACCTTTGTCCAAGACATTTTTTATTTCCTTGCCACCGCTTTGTATCTTGCAAAGGCTAATCTCCTCGCCTTGTACACTCTCTATCTTCAATTTCCCGACTTGGGTCTTTGCATCTTTTCCTGCGATAGTCTTTACTGTATAGGCGGCAAGTTTAAGTCCCTTGTAGGCTCCAAGGTTGGTACCGAGGTCTGTGTACACTTCCTTTTGCTTGTCTTTGGTCTGTCTGGAACTTTCCAATATTGTGCCATAGATGGGAAACCAACTGTTGCAATATCTACCAACATAGCCAGCCAATCTGTTGAGAGTGCTGGTCATGGCACTTTCCTCAGTTTCTATCCAAGCAATGTCTACATCGGAAATCTTGAACATCGGGCTGGCTATCACTTTTTCTGTTTTGGGGTCTTTTATCTGTATGGTAATTCCAACCATAGCCTTATACCAAGTTTTAACACCATCCTTGACGGTAGTCAACGGCTCGGTCTTGGTTGTCGTGGAGATATTGTTGATAGTCGCATCCACATAGTAATCGAACTCGTCATTTGCCTTGTCGCCAACACTCTCCATGTCGGTGGCAACAGTGCGAAAACCAGAAGTCAATCCCTTGACGATGGCAGCCCTCACCGCATCCTTATATTGTGGTTGTTGGGTAGTGTTCTGTCCGGTAATTACCATGCTTGCGATAGTTCCCAATGCGCTTCCTACGGTCTTTTTCTCCTCTTTCGGAGTATAGGTGAAGTTGCGCACGCCCAATGTAATGGTACTATTGCGCTCTCCAGCCCATGATACTCCGATTGATAAAAGAAAAAACAATGTGATGATGGTTTGTCTCATTGTCTTGTAGTTACTTAATAAATGTAAGAACCGTCTTCATTTGGCTTGTTGCTAATCGTGTAGGAGATTGTTTTGAGCACTGCTGTTCTTGTAATAAAATCCTCTACTTTTGCTTTTCCTACAGCATTGTTGTGAATTAAACGAGGTCCCATTTGGATTGGCCAGTATTTTGAACCATCTTTTTTGATGGCATATACCACATCGTCCCACAGACCACCAAAGTGATAGCTTTCTTTTGAAAGCTCAACATTTGCTTTCAACGAGTGCTTGAGAGTCACTGAGACTTTAGTTGGCAATGTTGTGAAAGTTATATTTTTTTCCCATTTTCCAGTAATTTCCTCCGTTTGGATTTTCCCAGATGCATCGGTATACTCCGCCGTGATGTTGCATAAAGCCAATTCATCTTCTGAAGGTTCAAAGGAACATGACAAAACTCCAGAGGTAGGAGCATTGTTCTCCTCCACAGTCTTGTTCTCATCGTCATCACTGCTGCTGCAACTTGTAAAGCCAGCAAACAATACTGCCATAAAACCGAGCATCAAGGCTCTTAAACTCATTTTCTTGTAATTCATAATCTGTAAAATTAAAAAAAGTTGTTTATTTCTTTATGATTTTCTTTCCGTTAGACATATATACGCCTTTCTCCAGTGTGTTGAAGTCTTTTCCTGCGTATATACCTTCAATGTTATAGTATCCATCTTGTTGCATTGTAGGCATAACATTCACACCATTTACTGCGGTAACAACATTAGTATCGCTTCCACCCATAAAGTCGAAGTCTATGGTGCCGTCAGCGTTTTGGGTGATGTTAGTGATAGGTTTGCCCATCAACAGCGTACCAGCCTTGTTGACATTGTAGAGCTTTGCTGCGGGTGTGGATGTGTCGGTGAGCTGGTTGTTGCCATTTGACGGATAAAGATCGGTATACTCGTAATCAATATCTTCTGGGTTGCCGGCGCGGAACAAGGTACAACGTTCATGGTCGTTTTCCAACAATTTGTATTCTTCGCCGAGATTGTTGTCCTTGTCGAGCTTGGTGTTCACTATATTGTATTTCCATATTGTGGGGTCATAGTCAACGTGCGTAATCATGAGTCCACTTCCTGGCAATGCAGAATCATAGAAATCATCCGGCTGTCTGTTTTCGAGCAGATAGTATTCATTCTTGTTGTTGTCGTTGTATATGATGAACGTCTGCCCGTACTGGCTTGACGGCTTCATGCCCTTGACAGTCGTAGGCTTGTCGAGCACCATCGGCTCCAGCCATCCTGCATACATACGCTCCCATGCCGTATAGTTTGGCGGACAGGTTCCACTTGGGTCACCATTGTAACATCCCATGCACATCAAATCCCAAGACCCCATGCCATACAATCCGCTATACAAGATGTCATACATGTCGGGGAATCCCAGACAATGAGCGAATTCGTGGCAGACGGTGGCTATACCATCAGGACGCTCCGTAACAATATATGTATCATTCTCCTCGTCATAGGTGTATGTTACAGCCAGTTCGCAACCACATGCGTATGTGTTCACTTTCACACCGTCAAGTGTTATAGGTGCCCCTATGGTTTCCACTAAATTCCACTCATGAGCCCAAATGGTATTCTCGTTGCCGCCGCTGGCTTCTGTGCGTCCTGCAAACAGGATATACACTTGTTCCACTTCGCCGTCGTTGTCCCAGTCGTAGTCGGCAAAGTTGATGTCAAACTGCTCGTTGGCAAGTTCACATGCCGTTGCTATCATTTCGCCTGGATGGGCATCGTTTGCACCATCTTCTGTGTGCGCTCCATAGTAGGCGTATTCCTTGGGGAGGGTGACAGGACCGACAACATCAAAGTCAAGTTCAAACCGTCCATTGCTTTGCGCCATAAAGTAGTCACGTACAGAGCCGTTATGTCCGTACTGAGTAGTGAAGCCTTCCTTGTTGGCAAAATCCTTGTAGAAGACTGCATCGTGATCTGGCAGGAATTTCAGGTCGCTGTATTGGGTAAGTATAATCAGTCCCTTCTTCTTGCCTATGTATGGTTGGTGTTCACCTGCGCTAACGCTGCGTGTGCCCACCTTGCATGCTGTGCGCTTTGCACGTGCTTTACTTGCTGCTATACGCTTTTGATTTGCCTTAGAGGCTAAGTTCTCTGCCGATACCTCCTTATATATGTCGCTGCCCGGGACGATTGTGAATATGCGGCCATCCCTGGTTTGCCAGCAACTGCCAAACTCGTCACCTCTAAGCTCGGCAAGTACTGTCGTGCCATTTTCGAGACGAATATGTCTCTTTATTCTTTTTTGTGCAGGAATGGCTGCCATAGACATACATACAGCCATCAATGCGAAACTTAGTATAAATTTCTTCATAAACAGTATATTATATATGAAATGTGTGTTGTCCACTTGTATTTGTGAATGCTAAGGAAGGTTTATCTGAACACTGGGCGCACGCTATAGCCGAAGTATCTGCCAGCTTCTCCCATGTTGATGGTGTCCTTGGAGAAGCCCATGCAGGCAAAGGTGTTCTTGATGCTTGTTCCTATCGTGGCACCCAGATAGAAACCGATGGAGTCTTGCTCCAACTTGCCTTTCTTGTACCCAAAAGCTGTGAGACGGATGCTCTGATTATTGCGTTTGCTCTTGACAATCCAACTCACTCGCCCTTTGATAGGGCTTGGTATCCAAGTTGTGTTATGGATGGTATCCTCTAATTCGGCAAACTCCTCCTTGGTAGGCAGTCGCCACTTGCCTCCCCATTTCACATGAGCCACATCATCCTTTTCAAGAATGTTTTCATGAGCATTGGGGTAGCCCTCTGCCCACTGATAGCTGTTCATGCAGTAGAGCATCTTGGTCTCGGTCTCTCCCCAAGAATAATAATCGGTCGCCAGAGAGTCTTCCTCTCCACCGAGGTTCACAGTAGCCCACATGGTGCCAGAAGGTAAGCCGAGGTCGGCATACCCATGTCCCTCATGTAAGGAGGAAGCTTCTCTCTCTTGCTGGGAGCAACCCACGATGAAGATAGCGGCTGCTACCATCATAAAAGGCAAGTGCGTAGCCAAGCCTTGTTGAAATAGTTTCTTGTTCATCGTTACGTTCCTTTATTTATGTTATTATGAAGTAATTTCTAAAGTGATTGTCTTGTTGTTTGCAAAGATATAACTAAAGGATGATATTTTTGGAAATTGCGCCTTTCGTTTATTCATTCTCCATTCCCGATTGTTCATTTCCTTCCCAAATCTTCATATTCTTGCCCAAATATTACCAAAAGTATCATTTTATCCCTGTAATTCAGATAAAATTAGTACTTTTGTATCACTTTTATGACACCGTATAACGAAAAAAGTTTTAGCATAGAACGATGAAAAAATATTTTTGTTTACTTCTTTTTGGCTGGTGGACAATGACTGTGTTCGCCGGCAATTCTGTTTTGCCAGATAGTATGTTGACAGAAGACAAGGTATACGAATATACCTTTTCCAACACTCTGTTGGCAGAGAAAATCATGGCGGAATTGCGCAAGCAAGGCAAGCAATCTGCCTACGAACTCGATATCGCCGAGGGGGACTTGTATTATAATACAGGTCGTTTCATCATGGCTACTCGTTTCTATAAGAATGCCCTTGCCGCCAAGCCCGTGAAGCAAGATATGCAGAAGACGATGAAACTACTGCACCGTTTGATTTCTTGCTACGATGGTTTGTATGATGAAGAACGGAAGGCTGAGACGGTGAGGCTCTTGATGCGTGATGCTAAGCAAGTAGGCGACAAGGGAATGGAGTCGATAGCCTTGTTCTATCTAGGCAAGAGTCTACATGAGCAAGGTACCAAAGAGCGAGGCTATGCCTATATGTTGCAAGCCTTGGACATGATGGAGCGGTCGCATTACGACCACAAGTACGACAATCTGCGTGCCGACTGCAACGACCTGCTCATCTGTTATGAGCGAGACAAACGGTATGAGGATGCCCTGCAGGTATTAGCCAAATTAAAGAAGTATTTGAATGCAAAGACTCCTGGTGAGACAGAGATGGAGGGACTCTATGAGCAAGAAAAATGTAAGTGGCTTGCTCATCGTGCAGTGGTATGCTCTAAGTTGGGGCATGGAAAGAAAGCTGACGATGCCTATCAAGAATTCAAGAAGATGGGACGCATCAATCGCCGATATGCCTACCTGATTGTACCATATCTCTTCGACCAGCATCGCTATCATGAAATTGTGGCGATGTGCAAGCAGCGTGAGCAAGAGATGGAGGACAAAGCTGATACCATCAATCTCTACATGTCTTCCACCTTAAAATTCTATGGCATGGCATATCGAGGACTGGGGCAATACGACAAGGCGGCGAGTTATTTTGAGCGACTTGGGGTGTTGAGAGACAGTCTGCGCATCAGGGAATTGCGCAGCTCTTCGCAGGAACTGTCACTTATCTATGATGTCAAGGAGAAAGAGGCGCGAATCGCCTATCAGCGTTGGGGACTTGTGATTGTCATAGGCTTCTTGGTGGCAGTGGTTATCATAGGTAGTGTGTTGGCTTACAACAACCATATCATCCGAAAGAAGAACATCTCCTTGGTTGCCAATGTGAAAGAGGCAATGAAATATAAGGAGGAATTGGAGAGACAGAATCGTAGCTCATTGCCAAGCAATGTTGTGTTGAGTGAAGATGATAATCCTGACCTGCTCCTATTCGAGCAGATCAAAGGGAAAATCATAGACCAAAAGTTCTTCCTCGACAACACCTTCTCTCGCAAGACGCTCATGGACGAGTTCAATATCCCTGCCAACAAATTCGCAGGTCTGTTTCGTCAATACACTGGTAAAACCTTCAGTGAGTATATCAACGACCTGCGCATAGAGTATGTGGCTGAGCTTTTGCTTTCGGGTAAATATGCCAGTGTGGAAGAGCTATTGAAAGAATACACTTTCATCTCCTCTACCTCGCTCTACCGTCTCTTTACGAAGAAATACGGCATGACTCCACTGAAATTCCTGAGAAATGCTAGTTTGTGCTAAAAACTCAAGAAAATTCCAGAGCAGGTCCGATGCAGGTCCGATGTAAGTCTGACGAACCGATAGCCGTTTTACTTGAATATCGAGAAGTTTACGCTTCCGTAACTTCTGTGTTCCAGGAATCGTGGATGCTCGGAGAAATCATAGTCTTTGCCATGCTCAAAGACGAAGATGCCTCCTTCGTTAAGATAGTCGCCATTCAGAACGAGGTCTGGAATCTGCGGCAGCTCCTTCAGGGCGTATGGAGGATCGGCAAAGATAAAGTCAAACTTCTGCTTGCAGGTCTTCAGAAAACGGAATACATCACCACGAATCAGAATATCTTTGTCTTCGCCCAACTTCTGGAAACATTGGCGTATGAAGTTGGCATGGTCGCGGTCTGCCTCTACGCTGATAACCCGGCTGCAGCCTCGTGATACCAGTTCGAGCGAAATGCTGCCCGTACCGGCAAAGAGGTCGAGGGCAGAGGTATCTTCGAAATCAATATATCCCTGCAGTACATTAAAAATGTTCTCCTTTGCAAAATCTGTTGTCGGACGCGCCTTAAACGAACGTGGAATGTCGAAATGGCGTCCCTTATATAGTCCTGTTATGATTCTCATATTTACTTTGAACTTTGAATGTTGAACATTGAACTTTATGATAAGCTATTCTGTTGAATTCTTAACTATCAACTTTTAACTATCAACTCTTGTCTTACTTACTTAAGTACAGCGCCATTAAATCGAATGGCAGACCTTTAATCTCTGTGATGGGCGCACGGTTGAATTCGGCGGCAGGATTCAGAATGAAGGTCTTCTTGATATAGAGTTTCGTGTTGTAGAGGAACCAATCCTTATCCGGCACATTGCCTGATACATGCAACTCATCCTGCATCTGGTTGAATCCTAACTGCTTCCATACATAGAGAATGAAATAGAGGGCATCCTTGGCATGCTCGGCATTGAACGAGTTGAAAAATTTGAAACGGTTCTTCTCGAAACCGAAAACGTCCAGCTTCTTGTCGTGGAAATAAACATAGAGCTTGCGGTGAATGCCGGTGAAACTGCGATGATGCAGATAGTGCCACATCGGTTGCATGATAGGTGTGAAGCGGACATCCTTGAAGTTGTCTTCTACCACCATCTTCAAATCCTTGTTGATAGGGAATACCGCTACCGCATTCAGTTCCGGCTGCACTCTGTAGAGAATGGCATCGCTGTTATGACTGTTGAAGGCATGCTGATAGAGCACATCGATATCCTCTTCATGAAATTCTTCGATAGGAACCAGCAGGATAGGCGAATCGAGATATACGCGTACCTTCTGGTATCCCCGCTGCAGGAGAGTACTCTCCTTGAAAGCCTGACGCAAGTTGGCTGCCATCGAAACACCACTCTTTACTGTATAAGGTTCATAGATGAGCTGATGCTCAGCTTCACGGTCAACTACCGAAAAACTGAGGGTGTTTCTGCTCACGCGGATGGTGAGTCGTGCTTGCTGAATGTTGTTACCTTTTATTTGCATATCTGTTACCAATTACCTGCGTTGTTATTATCTGTCGTTAAATCGCCTATCTTGAGTCCGGGATAGTTGCCGGCATAGTTGGCCTCCTCTATCTTCTGCTGGATGGAACCTTCATCGAGTCCGTCGAGGAAGGTTTCATAACCGGCCCCACATTCCATCACCGGAATCTGCTTACCGCTTTTTCCTACGATAACCGTGGCAGCAAGTGTAAACTTCTTACCATCGGAATAGGGAATGTATTGGGCTTCTTCCTGTAAGAACTTGCCTTTTACCAGTGTCGGAAAATCGCCTGTATATACGCCGTGTTTCGCCTTGTATTTCTCTTCAGCCTGACGTATCTGCATCAGTTTCTCCTTCACCTCTGCTTCTCTGCTAGCCATGGCTTTCTGGAAGCGGATGGGCTGGCTTACACTCAGAATACAGAGTAGCATCATGATGATGACGCATGCTCCCAAAATATAATTATTCTTTATTCTTTTTCTCATTTCAAAAAGTATTATTACTTTTGCACAGCAAATAGGTGCAGTAAATTTTCTGCAAAGATACTAAAAGTTTTCGAAATATGAACATTGAAGAGTTAAAATATCAGATATTACAGCAATTTGGCTTTCCGCCAACCCCAGAACAGGCTCAAGCGCTCGATGTTTTCGTGCAGTTTATGACGGATAGTAATCCTCATGCTGTGATGATTCTCCGGGGTAGTGCGGGTACCGGTAAGACATCGCTCTCGGGTGCTATCGTCCGTACGCTCCGTGCCGTTCGCCAGAAGGTGATGCTCCTTGCTCCTACGGGTAGGGCGGCTAAGGTCTTCTCTCTGAACAGCGGGATGCCTGCCTATACCATTCATCGCCGCATCTATCGCGAAAAGGCGTTTGCCGGAGTGGATGGCCAGTTCAATCTCAATGATAATCTCTATACTGATACGCTTTTTATGGTGGATGAGGCTTCGATGATTGCCAATCTGGGATTGGGCGGAACCACCTTTGGCAGCGGTTGTCTGCTAGATGATCTGGTTCATTTTGTGTATCAGGGACGTAACGACCGACTTTTGCTGATTGGCGATAAGGCACAGTTGCCTCCTGTTGGTGAGGAAGAATCACCAGCTCTTTCTGCTGCGATGCTCCAGGGGTATGGACTGTCGGTTTATGAGTGCGATTTGAACGAAGTAGTCCGTCAGAGTCAGCAGTCGGGTATTCTCTTTAATGCTACCCGTATCCGCCAGATGATTACCCACGATGACATTACCCAACTGCCTAAAATCCGTTTCTCCGGTTTCTCGGATATCAGGGAGATGCCGGGCGCAGAACTCATCGAGGCACTTGGCGACAGCTATCATCAGGTAGGACTTGACGAAACCATTGTGGTGACTCGTAGCAACAAGCGCGCCAACATCTTCAACCAAGGCATCCGCAACATGGTGCTTGATAGGGAAGAGGAACTGGAGAGTGGCGACATGCTGATGATTGTGAAGAACAATTATTATTGGATGGAGGAAGAGAGAAAGAAAATAAAGGAAAGGGAATTAAGTGAAGAACGAAGAGTGAAGAGTGAAGAAACTGCGTTCGGCGGCCGAAGGGAAAGCCAATTCAATAGTTTAGCTAATCATACAGTTCAAAGTAACGAAGTTCCAAGTCATGAGATTCCTGCTTTCCTGGCTAATGGAGATAGGGCGAAGGTGATGAAGGTGAGTCGTCGCATCGACCTCTATGGTTTCCATTTTGCCACCCTTCTGTTGAAATTCCCCGATTATGACAATTATGAACTAGAGGCTACGGTATTACTGGACACTTTGACGAGTGAGGCTCCAGCTTTGACCCATGATCAGCAAGAGCAGCTTTTCCGTCAGATAGAGGAGGATTATCAGGACATACCACTGAAGGCAGACCGTATGAAGGCAATCCGGCAAGATCCGTATTTCAATGCTCTGCAAGTGAAGTTTGCCTATGCCGTTACCTGTCATAAAGCGCAGGGCGGTCAGTGGTCGCATGTCTATGTAGACCAGGGCTATATGACGGATGATATGCTTACTCCCGACTATATCCACTGGCTCTATACTGCATTTACACGAGCCACAGAGATGCTGTATTTGGTGAACTGGCCGAATACGCAAATAGAAGGATGAAATAATTCGTATAGTGAAATATCAGACAGAATGTTTAATGGTTAAAGAAAAAATATGAAAAAGATTATTTTATTTTTGCAGTTGATCTTCTCGATAGGGATGTCAGCTCAGACGACTGTAGAATCAGTCCAAGTTGCGGATATGGATGAAGGTGCCCCCATCTGTGGCAAGTCAATAGATTTGCACAAGCGCATTCTTCAGGCCTACAATTGCGATAGTACGCTCATCGTCTTCGCTTGTGATACCACTAAAAAAGGAAAAAATACCGATACTGGCTATCTCTATTCACTAGATGCCAATACCCTGGAAGTGCAATGGCAAAAGTCGCTGAAACTTTCTATGTCAAAACTCTATGGCGTCTGTTCCAAGGGAGTGCTGCTTTCCTCCACTCTGAAAAGTACAGGCAAGTCACTCTTGACCTTGTCTGATACCAAGACGGGCCAGTCGCTATGGACGCAGTATCTTTATCCTGTCTATTTCAATGATAGCTTGGATATCGTGGTGGGACTTGAGAAAGTGGGAGGCAGCAAGACATACGCTTATCGCCTGAGCACAGGAGAGTTGTTGTGGGATGCCGAGATTCCGATGACCAAGAACGTGGGATGGAAAGATGCTTGCATGTTGGATTCCACTCACCTGGTGGTTGTGGGTGATGCCATCAACGAGATCAACATCCATTCGGGTGAAATCAAGAAGGTGAAGGCTGTGACTGGCATCAGTGATACCAAGGGAATGATGGCTTTGGCATTGACCAATGTCTTGTCTGCGGCAGTCACCATCGGATTTAATTCTCCTTTTTATTACTATTATTATAATCTTAATCCATATCTCATTACGGGCTTGACTTCCAATATTCTTCAGGTGGGCTCTGACTTGTATATTAGTGATAGAAAAAGCCTCTATTGTTTGGGAGCGGACAGTTTGCAAACACGCTGGAAGTATGATTTCCAGGACAAGGAGGCTTCTACGGCTCATCTTCTGCTTAGGGATGGCAAGATATTGATGCTCAATTACGGTTATGGTAATAGTCTGATGAGAGGTACAGTGAAGTGTGGCAAGCCTTTCTTGGCTTCTTTTGATGCACAGACAGGAGATAGGGAGAAGATGTTTCCTTTATACGACAAGAAGCATGTCATGAACGACGGAATGCTCACGGAGAGTGGTGTCTTCCTTGCTGGTTCTGACAAGGCTGTATATCTGTCATTTGCTGATTCTGCTGTCATCAGCAAAGATTGGGATCGCAGAGCCAATGGGGCTTTGACTATGGTGTTGAGAAAACCATTCTATGCGTTTCATGGACTTGCACCAAAGCTGACTTTAGTGGAGGCATTCGACAAGGTGTGCCCGATGCAGACCAGTACCAACAAGCTTTTTGTCTTCAATGACAAGTTGGACATTCTTGAATCTTATGATCTCTACGAGACTTTCTCCGTTTGTTTCCGTTTGGATGATGTGCTTTGCATACAAAACAGGGATGACAAATCCAACTTTAGGCTGATTCATCCCGATGGTTCCTCTATCGGAAAACTGAAAGGCAAGCCTGTA
>CAVBFV010000028.1:0-20145 GCA_963594575.1 Lachnospiraceae bacterium
CGTAATATGTATATTTATAAACAAGCAAGTTGATATTTATTCACTTGCGAAACTTCAGTCTGTAAGAAGGAAAATAGGTTAAGATATTATGGTGAAATATTTTAGCCACATCATCCTTTCCCGTTGTATGAAAGCTTTTAACATAGTTATTACTTTCTAACGAACGAGAAAAATTTTCATACGGAATTTTATTTTCAAGAAGGACATTCTCTTTATATTCATCTTCTCTCATTTTACCTCGACAATCTATATAATCGATACATTTATTCTCATCTTTGAAACGAACATAAAATAAAGAATAAGAAGAGCCTGCAAAATTAAACAAGTTTGAAGAATAACGATAGAACGTATTTTCCTTTCCTTCGAAAGAATTCGAGAAACTAGATCTTGCCATTTCGTAAAAAACATCAACGATATGAGAGATAACCGTAGTTTTACCTCTACCATTAATTCCAGACAAGACATTTACTCCACTTTCCAAAAAATCAAATTCGACTTTTTGAAATGGAGCACGATTTACAAAAATAGCTTTTTCTATTTTCATTGTTTCTATTTTTAAATTGTTTATACCTATATGATAATACCACGCGGGAGATAACAAGCATATTGGCTAAAGGAACAATACGATGGTACCGATTGCAGCGATAGCATGGTACCGATACCACCGCTACTCTTATTTCAAATATTTTCTGTCATTATCCTCGAACCAGTCAGCAAGCGCTTCCTCAAAGCTCCACTTAAACTGATATCCGCAGTTCTTCAACTTCTCACCACAGATATTGGTCGAAATCTGGAGCTTCTTCACTCTCGCAGGACAGATACCCATTGGCGAGCCAAGAAGCATGGCAGTTCTTGCCATAGGCATGATAACCCAGTTAGGAATATCAGGCACAAACTGAGTCAATCCTGTAACCTTCTTCATTGCCTCCACGATATGCTGAACACCACACAAGAACGGACGATGGTAAGCTGGCGATGAGCAGCATCACCATTCTGCCACTTCTCAGCAAAAGCCACCACATTCTCAGCGTCACGGATATTCGTCTCAAAATACTCATGATCTTCATGTCCAGGATTACGATGCACGGCAGCAAAGTTGAAGATCACTTCATCCTCTGTAGGAGTAAATGGCAAGTTCTCGATAGGCTTGCGGATATCATACGATACGGTAGAGGTGTCCCCTGACCACGCTATAACAGAAACAGATGACTGAGATAGAAGCAATACCTTGGTAGAGATTGTAGTGATGTGTTGGTACCAATTACACCGCTACGCCTGGTACCGATACTGCGCTATCGTCATTTTATTTCGAAAAATCATTTGGCACAGCAATACGAGCCATATAATTCATAAGTTTTGAATATAAAACTTGTGAAAGTAATTCATTGTATCTCCCAATACGTTGAACTTGGAATTCAATAATCTTCCCATCCTTTAAACAAGGCATAGTCAGAAAACAAGATTTACAAAAATGTCGAATAGATTCCTTCGCTTCACCTTTATCATAAACTTTAAGAATTGGCATAAGTTTTTGGGAAAATTGCCAAATATTATGATAACGGATAAGCATATTAGGTTGTAACAAATTTGTATCATCTATAGGACAATTTTCCTTAGTTACATCAATTATAGCTTTTCCTTCGTTATTAAAAGAAACCAAGTCTAACACATCAAGACTAACACGCTTAAAGGATGCGATATTTACGTATGAGAAGCCTGGTATATCAGAATTCTCCAATTCGACTTCGTTTACATTTAAAGATTCCTTATTATTCTTAATCTCAATTATATAAGCAGAAGCTAATTGTCTCGATCTTTTCCCATCATGTCTAATTGCTAAACTACATGGTTGGAATAGGAGGATATATTTTTTTGATCCGATTTTAAATATATCACCATTAGTCACTGGACTATATGTCTGATTTATATAAGTTCCAGAAGTGTAGAGTTCAGATTCTCTCAGCTCTCTTAACCAAGATTTGTCAATTTCATTATCAGAACAAAAGACACTTGACATTCGTAATTTACAAAGGTCATTTTGAAGTTTCTGAAAATTATTTTCTCCAACTATTGACGTTTGGATAGAATTCTTTAACAATACCATAAAGATTCTATTCAATGTTACGTATTCCCAACAACCTTCTTTTTGGGAAGTTTTTACAATTGCAGAATCAAAACTAGCGGGATCCATATTTTTGAATGTCATACAGGCCTGATTATATCCATTATCAAAAACTTTCAAAGCATCTTTTTTTAAGTTAGATACATGATTAAGCCATAAAATATTTCTTAACCCCTCTATCATTTTTTCCTCAGGCTCATCCAAAATACGTTTTTTAGATAATGGATAAACCATGGTAGAAGAGCCTAATTCTTTCCATACATTAATTTCTTCGTCAATAGAAAATTTGCCCGAAAAAAGTCCGCAATGCAAATACTGAGTATCTTCCACTTTCTGTAGTAGTGTTTCACCTCCATGTTTTTGGTCTTCGAGCTCTTGATCCATAAGTAACAGAACCTGAAAACTGTCTTTAACTTCATTTTTCAAATCACCTATAAAAGCATCAGTAAATTCTGCTGGGGGCATGCATTCTACCTTAATTTCATGATTTTTTATATTATTTAAACATAAAAGAATATTCTGCCCTTCATCGGATAATTGCATGACATCAAAAACACAATTGCGCTTGTCATCATCTGTTGCACCATTCCACCAAGAATCAAACTCTTCTTCTAAAACGTCCTTATCACTAGATATAAAATCCAGTTTATGATAACCATCTGTTTCCAACCATGTTCTTAGAACAGCATGCGCATCCTCTAGATATCTTTCGACACAAAAAATATCATCTACATAAATAATCTTCTTAACATTTGACAGATTAAGAAGTTGTACTAATTTATCTATCATAACAATACTAAATTAAACCAGAAAGATTCAATACAAAACAATACTTCCGTCCCCAACTATTACGGGCATCCGACAATGAAATATTACACCCAAAGTCATCCAACATTTGTCTGACAATGAATAGGCCTAATCCTCTACCCTTACCAACAGGCTTACAGGTCATAAAAGGATCAAACAGCGATTCTTCAATAGACTGATCAATACCAAGCCCATTGTCAGCAAAGTAAACCCAAGGACTATCAATTTTAATACTAATACATGGATTTTCTACTTTGAAATGCTTAAGCCAATAAACTGAATTATTGATAAGATTATCAAAAACCTGAATTAGCTTTCCACTATTTACAGTTATATTGAAATCATTAACTACATCTATTTGAGGAACTATGTTATGCTCTTCAAACTCATGAGAATAATAAGCCAGTTCTTCTTCTCTCAAAAATTTTGCTAGTGACAAACTTTCTTTTTTATCACGTGAATATTTTAAGGAAGAATCCAAGTGCTTTATCTGAGTTTTTATAGAGGTACATGTACTCTTAATATATTCTACTACACTATATAACAGCACTCTGTCCAATTCTTTTCCTGATTTAAGAGCTTTATCCAGTTCGATACCCTTAACCATCAATCGAGAAGCGACCTGACCTAAATCATGCGATACCATTTCAGATATTAACCCCAATGAAGCCAATTCCGAAAATTCAGCAAGTTGCTCTTCCAAACGATCTAGTTTTGGTCTTAAGATTGCCAAAACTTCATCCATCAATTTAGATTTCTCCAGAACACCTTGCACCTGATTTAATACTTGCTGAGTATCATCCACTGATTTTGAAATATCCCTAAAAGAAGAAGAAACCACAGTTCTATATTGCACATCATCTATGGAAGTAGCATCAAGTTCTACAATATCATTAATTTTCTCTTTTATTCGAGAAAATTGTATTTGAACCGTTCCATATTCAGAAGAAGCTTGCTCTGCATAATCACTTTGTTTGGCTATTTCAGAAAATGCCTGTTCTAGCGTTTTAATCTTTTGATTTTTTTGAGCATATATTTTCTTAAAATCATTATAAGCTCGACGTAAGATATTGAATTCTTGATTCAACACCTCAATTGCTGTTATTAAAAGATTTCTAAAAGAAAAATAATACTCATTATCAACCAAACCTTCTCTATCAGTTTTATCTTTCAGATTTATATTTATCCCTTCACTAATAGATACATATCCTATAACATTTCCTGGCCTCAACCCATAAAAAGAAGCACCAGAAGTCTGACCAGAGCTTAAATCTAACCAATCTTGTCCATCAATACCATAAGGACGAATGGCAAAGCCATCACGGAAAAGCTTTATGCCAATTTGTTTCTGCACGAAAGTTTTATAGGCATTAAAATTGTCATAAAGTTGATTCCATGACATGGTAGAAACCTCATCCCTACTAAAAGAGAACTCTCTAATTTTTGCAGAAAAATCACATGGATCTGGGAAAACAGAATTAAAGATTGTTGGCGTAAATATTCTACTTACACCAAAACCGGTGTTTAACCTTAGGAAATGTTCTTTTCCATCATCCAATTTAGAAAAGTTTTTGGAGTTCTTTTGCGAAAGAAAATAATCACAAAAAGCCTTTCCTTTATCATTTTCTATTATTCGTTTATATGTATCACTATCATTACCTAAGAGCTTACGAGGACAAATATCAGCAACGATTTTCATCTCCTGATTTTTATATACAAATGTTATATCAGAAACTGCCGATTTTGTCAACTTACTCATCTCTTGATCCAAATCTATTTTCTCGCCATTAATTGATACATATACAGAAAAGGGACGTAGCTCCTTATATGGCGAAACCAATTGACACAACATTGCCTTGAATCTCACCATACCATCTTCCGTCCATGTATTACTTGAAGATATGAGATCCTCAAGAATTAATTTTGTCCCATGCGGTTTATCCCAATTTATTGCTTCAATGGGAACATCCACATCAGAAAATTTCAAAGCAGTATCAAAAGATCTCCAATCAAATCCAGCATGAACTCCTTTACCATTCTCTTTCTTAGAAATTATTTCGCAAATATTAGCCAGTCTTTGCGTACTTAACCTTCCCAATCCTTTGTCACCTAATGGCGTACGTCCTTTTTTACTTGTTTTTTTCTTGCCCCCTACAGCTCTTTTGCTTGAGTAAGATATTGTAAGCCAAGATTTAGTGATAGTGGCTTCATCCATACCGCAGCCATTATCTTCTACAAGAATATACCCTTTGTGGTCAGGATAATACAATGAAGCTTCTTCATATTTTCCCTGAGTATCAATAGTTACTTTTACGTATGTAGCATCTGCATCATATGAGTTTTTAATTAACTCCATTAATGCAGTTACATGATCCGTAACAAGCTCAGCTCCCAACTGTCTAACAACATGCGGGCTGATACTAAACTGTCCCTTTGCCATAATTAATTATTATGAAATATTAATATATGTTCCCGTTCCATAGTTCGAGAACTTTTATTTTTACATGCTTGTTTTTTATTTAGAATATTTCGTTCCGCCGTATAAATATGACAAATACCACGATATTTCATCAAATCTAACAGGACCGAGGAATTAGGGATTTCACGTCCACCAACAAAACGATTTCCAATTGTCCAAACATAATATGCATCAGGTTTCATATGCGATATAATTACATCTAAGCATTCGTCAAAATCATTAATAAAACAAATTGTCTTATTATATTTTTCTTTTTCATCTGAAGGTATAGCCTCATAAAAAGATTTAAACGATGATGATCTTTGACACAAACGCTCAACCTTTAATTGCAATTGATTTTTATTAACAACACCACCGAGACTTTTACGGTCGATTTCTGATGTCGTTTTTACATAATCATAAGGACATTCTATATCTTTAGGATCTATCCACAATAGAGGCAAAAAACTGGTCTGACCATAAGTGACTGTCGTTAAATTATCACCATAAGGTGGAGAAGAAACTAAAAGATCAAACTTTTCATCGGCTGAAATATCTTTTTGAGTATTTCCCCATCTGATAACAGAAATTCCATTATAGTGACCATCCTGCAAATGTCCTTCTTCTGTTAGTTTGTCACTATACAATTTCAAATCAGCAATGCTTCTATCTGCCAAATTTAAGAATTCTTTTATGACATCGACATTCCTTTTTGCTAATTCTTCTTTACTCCGTTGATGAAGCTTAAATGTTGTGGTTCTATCATTACTACCAATACGAATCGTTTCTGACATAACAACCCAAAAAAATCTTCTATAATCTGCATTTTTTTCATTAATTATGGCTCTCCGTATCTTAGAAAATGATATTTGTACTTCTTTTTTAAACCACTTATCTAAATTATAGTAATTTATATCAATACTATCAGAGCTATCAATTTGTATGAGTTTTTTTATCCTTTGAAGAGAATGTTGCAACTTCTCTATTTCATAAAAGCATGTTTTAGACTTTGCCAACAAAACTGCGAAAGGATTGATATCTTGTCCATAAACATTCATACCAAATTCCATACATGACATCAATGAAGTACCAGATCCCATAAAAGGATCTATAGCCCAACTATTGCCAGGCACGACATCAGAAATAGCTTGAAGAATAGCATTCTGTGTTGCAGGAACCATCATTGCTGGATACATAAATAAGCGATGCAAATTCTCCTTACGGTCTGCATCTTCTGCATCAAGGATTCCTTTTTCAGAAATCTCCTGAAGATAATTTATTAATATATCTTTTGACATCAATAAATCCTTCATTATCTTTGTTTCATTTCATTATACTTATGCAAAAGTAAGGTTTATTTTTAATAATAACAAAAAAGCACTTAACATTTACTCTTTTTTAGCATTATTTAAAACTTACTACATTATTTATCTAATAGGAATAGGTATAAGAATAGCACAATAAATAGCACTAACATATAACCTATCGATATTCGAGTACAAATGCTTATAGATTAACCTTCTGCGCTTTTAATAAATATAAAATATTCATTATACGTTTGAAAACCGTCACCAAAGATTCATCCCCAGGCGGTCCCATCCCGCACAACCTGGCGAGGGCTTTGATGCCCCGCCAACCTTAGAGCGTAGCGGTTCCGAGCACCGGAGGGCGGTTACATCCTCTCGTCCCTGAGGGAAGAGAGGCTTGGTGAGAAAGGTGGAGCCTTCCTTAAGGGTAAGGAAGGACGGGTAGGTTTTCGAAAAAGCCTTCTTTAATGGGAAAAAGCAATGCCAATGAGTGCAATGAAAGCTCGCTTTCAAATTGCCGAGTGCAGCTCGCTTTATCAACAAAGAAGGACGGGATGATTTAAAAAAAAGATTAGATAATGTTAGAAATCAAAATCCATTTAGTATCCTTCTCCGAAAGATTAGCGTGTTCCGTAGGAATGCGCCAATCGATACATAGAGAATCATCTAAGATAGAGATTCCCCCATCAGCCTCAGGGTGATAGAAGTTATCACACTTATATTGGAATACCGCAGTTTTTGATATCTATTATTTCTTGTTCTTCATCCTCCAGAAGAAATGCCAAGTTCTGAACACTGGTTCACTCAATGCTTCTACAGGATAATATCTTACGAAGTGCATATTTCTCCATATCTTCAGGAAGTATTTCTTTGCCATGCCTTGTTGTGTGAAATGCCCATATTTTGTGAAGTGACGTCCAAAGTTGCCACCATTCAGTATCTCTGCTAGCAACAACTTTCCTCGCTTTTCATCCATCGGAACGATCATCTTCTCCTCTGATATACCCAATGCCTCATGCAGCACATACATCACCGCCCTTGCAAACTTCCACAATCCCAAATGCTTCAAATCCTTCTGCAACCAAGTTAACATTTCACAGTTAACATTTAACATTGATACCACATAGTAGTAATCAATGATTTGCCTCATTCCAATCCCTTCATCAAAGAAATGGTGATACAGATGCGTCAGCTGATAAACCACATTGAATGCCGTCGTTGGTATAGCAATTTCTCCAATACCGTCTGGCAGACTAACAACATTTGAACATTGCAAATCTACATTCCGTTTGAACCATTTCTGCAAACGTGCATTATAGATAGGATTATTCATTGTGCAAGGGAAGAAATGCAGCTCTACCGGTACTCCATCTACAGAAGTTTCTATATGTTGATACCTTATATCATCCCCAAGTTCGAAATGCTTCTTGGCATATTCCGTTATCTGTTCACGGCTTGCATTCACCCATACATCAATATCCCCAGGATTACGAGAATACGCATTTGGATACATCAAGGCATTCCCTTGTCCTTTCAGAATGCAGCACCTAAGTCCATCCTCTCTGAGCATAGAATAGAGTTTAGCAGCAACTCCATTCACCTTCATGTTCTGTCGGCGAATTTGTTGCGACACTCCCATCCAAGTCATCAGCAAGTCCCTTTCTATCGGATTTTTCTTTAACTCCTCAGGATATTCCTCACTCAATCGCTTTATGCCATCAAAACAGATTCCAATAATTGTTTGTTTTGTCGCAAAGCTATATAGTTGTCGCCAATCCATATTGGAGACAACCATACTTAGGTCAACCTTATCTTCAAGGCAGTATCTTAAAAACAGAAAAATGGCTGATGATTGTGCCATACCATCATTCACAAGTTATCACTTCTTGTACATATCTTCATAATACTTCTGATACTCCCCAGAAGTAACATGATCCATCCATTCCTGGTTATCAAGATACCATTTTACGGTCTCCTCGATACCCTCCTCAAACTGGAGAGATGGCTCCCAGCCGAGTTCCTTCTGAAGCTTGCGAGAGTCGATGGCGTAACGCATATCGTGACCCTTTCTGTCGGTTACATAAGTAATCAAATCCAAGTCAGCACCCTCAGGGCGACCGAGCAATCTATCAACAGTCTTGATTACCACCTTGATGATATCGATATTCTTCCACTCGTTGAAACCACCGATGTTGTAAGTCTCGGCAATCTTACCCTTGTGGAAAATCATATCGATGGCACGGGCATGATCCACTACATACAACCAGTCGCGCACGTTCTCACCCTTACCATATACTGGCAATGGCTTGCGATGACGGATGTTGTTGATGAACAACGGAATCAACTTCTCAGGGAACTGGTATGGACCGTAGTTGTTAGAGCAGTTGGTCACGATGGTAGGCATACCGTATGTATCGTGGAAAGCACGAACGAAGTGGTCTGAGCTTGCCTTAGATGCTGAGTATGGAGAGTGAGGATTGTACTTGGTAGTCTCTACGAAGAACTCCTCGCCGTAAGCCTCGTGGTTCTTATCGCTGGATGCCTTGGTAGTGAAAGGAGCTGGAATACCCTCAGGATGAGTCATCTGCAAGGCACCGTAAACCTCATCAGTAGAGATGTGGTAGAAACGCTTGCCCTCATATCCCTCAGGAAGACTCTCCCAGTAAATCTTTGCCGCCTGGAGCAGAGACAGGGTACCCATCACGTTGGTATGAGCGAAAGTGAATGGATCCTTGATACTTCTATCTACGTGGCTCTCGGCAGCGAGATGGATGATGCCATCCACCTTGTAGTCCTGCATCAGCTTCAACATCAGGTCGAAATCGCAGATATCACCCTTTACGAAAGTATAGTTAGGCTTATCCTCGATGTCCTTGAGGTTAGCCAGGTTACCAGCGTAAGTCAACTTATCGAGGTTGATGATGTGATACTCAGGATATTTGTTCACGAAAAGTCTTACTACGTGTGAGCCGATGAAACCAGCACCGCCCGTGATAATGATATTCTTCATTTCAATTCTTTTTTATATTATAATTATTTTGCTTCCGCCAATTCGGCGATACATTTCTTCAAACTGTCTGTCCAGTATGGCACCTTGAAACCGAAGGTCTGCTTCAGCTTGCTCTTATCGAGCACTGAGAAGTGAGGACGCTTCACTGGGCTTGGGAATTCCTCACTGTAGCAAGGTTGGATATCGCAAGTATTTCCGCTGAGCTCGCAGATAATCTTGGCAAAATCGAACCAAGAGCATACACCCTCGTTAGAGAAATGATAGATGCCAGTCTTGTCGAGCTGGTTGGTCTCAATGATGTGAGAGATGACAGCAGCCAGATCGCCGGCATAGGTAGGAGTACCCACCTGGTCGAATACCACCTTCAGGGTGTCGTGACTTGCCGTGAGGTTCTGCATCGTCTTCACGAAATTCTTACCCCACTGAGAGTAGAGCCATGCCGTTCGGATGATGATGTGCTTGCAGCCGGTAGCCTCGATGCTTTTTTCTCCGGCGAGCTTGGTCTTGCCATATACGCCGAGCGGATTAGTTTCCCAGTCTTCCTTGCAAGGGATGTTCTTGTCGCCCTGGAACACATAGTCTGTGCTCACATGAATCAGGGTTCCATCCACTTCCTTCATCGCCTGAGCCAAGTTGCCTGCTGCCGTATTGTTGAGCAGGTTGGCGAGGTCGAAATCGCTCTCCGCCTTATCCACGTTGGTATAGGCAGCGCAGTTAACGATAACCTGGATATCATTTTCCTTCACCTTTTCGCGGATAGCGTCGAGGTTAGTGATGTCCAATTTCTCATAGCCTTCAGCCACATCGGTGAAGACAAACTTGTGATTGCTGTTTTTGGCGCAAATCTGCATTTCATGACCGAGCTGACCATTAGCGCCTGTAACTAATATATTCATATTTTGCTGTGATACTAGTTAATGATAATACATTATATATATAAAATATGTGGCAAAGATAATGAATTATTCCGAGCTACACAACTTTTATGAAGACAAAAAGATTCATAGTAACATAAATTATACTTTAAGGAAGTACAACCCTATAAAAACAAAAAGCCCGCCGCCTTCTTTCACAAGAAAACGACGAGTCTTTCCTAAACATAATAGTAAAGCATTGCTGCTTTTTTGAAAGCAAATAGATTCAATCAAGCAGGCTTCCTATTTCAATCAATCTTTCCCCTAAGAAACTAATACTGTTATTTAAATCAACATACTAAATCAACAAAAGGAATATTTATATACCTTTAAACTTTAGAAGACTTGAAGTGGTTTTTAAACCAAAGTCATTTTTACTGCTTTTTTGAATTCCGCTGCAAAGATACGTACTTTTTTGGCTATCTGTACACCCTAGTAGGCGTATAGTAAATAAAATGTAGATTTGCTAGGTATATAACCTACCGATTATCAGTATTTTAAACCATTTAAACATTTTTATCAAAGTAAATGCTTTTATTAGAAATCTTTTCTATATCTTTGCAGCGTAAACAACAAAAATAGTACAAAAGGATAAAAATAGTATAGAAAATGAAGCAGTACATACTTTTATTATTCATCATGATACCACTTCTCTCCTATGGCAAGACCGATATGGAAAAGCTATTGGAGCGGGTTGACCATGCTATCGAAATGGACAGCTACTACCAGCAACAGAAAGAGAAGGAGCTCAAACGACTGAGACGACAGGCAGGCGATGCAATCACTGCCGAAGAAAGGTTGTGCTACCTCGACAGTCTCTATCGTGCCTATAGTAACTATCGCTACGACTCATCATGTGCCTATGTGAGCAAAGGGCTCCAACTGGCAGAAGCTACCCATAACACCTTTTATATCACTTGCTTTAAGATACACCGGGCATCCGTGCTGTCGGTGGGAGGATTTTATGGCAAGGCGGAAGACATCCTGGAAACACTCGACCCTAAGCAGATGCCCTACGAACAGAAGCTGTATTACTACTTCACCTATGCCTGGCTGTTCAATTACTGGCAATCTTACGCAGCCAAATCGGAATTTGCAAACGACTTCAAAGCCAAGAAGAAGTATTATATGAATATTTTGCTTGAAAACTTCAATGAAAAAGGAAAGAAGTCGGCTTTTTACCAGTATATGAAAGGAGAGTATATCTTTCTCAGCTCGCCTACACACAGAAGTGTATTAGACTGTTATCTCAAAGCTTTAAAGATGACGGCTAAAAACGATCGACTGCATCCTATGGCAGCATACGGCATAGCCCGTTACTACAGAGACCTCGAACAGTATGATCTGTATGTGAAGTATCTGGTAGAGGCAAGTGAGTCTGATGGGATTTGCCAACTCAAGGAGACAACAGCCCTCCAAAAACTTTCCTATTTTCTCTACGAAACGGACAAAGACAACAGCAAGCGTGCCACCCGATATATCCAGCATTCCATGGAGGATGCCCAGTTTTTCAACAACCGTCTCCGTATGATAGAGATTTCAAACATCCTGCCAGTGATTGTTACAAGCAACCAGGAGGCTGCAGAACGCTCCCGTACCCGTATGGAGATTGGACTCATCTGTGCTTGCGTCATCTTAACCATCATCCTGATTCTTACAGTGGTGAATACCAAACAGAAAAACAGTTTGAAGAAAAACCGAAAGGAGATTGCGGCACAGAACAAGCAGTTGGCAGAGCTCAACCAGCGACTGATGGATACCAACAAGCGACGCGAAACCTATATGAGCCTCTTCATGGATATCAGCGCCCTGTATATCCGCAAGTTGGATGACTACAGAAAACTGGTGAGCAGAAAGGTAAAAGCCAAGCAGACAGAAGACTTACTGAAGAGCATCAACAGCTTCAAGCTGGCAGAAGAGGAATCGTCAATGTTCTACATCCGTTTCGACAAGGCTTTCATGGAACTGTATCCGAATTTCGTTGAGGAACTGAATACACTTCTCAAGCCTGAGCACCATATCGTGCTGCCACCTTCTAATGAGCTGACAACCGAAGTAAGAATCTATGCTCTGATGAGACTGGGCGTAACGGATAGCCAGGAAATAGCAACCCTGCTGTACTACTCTACCCAAACCATCTACAATTACAAGTCGGGAATGAGAGCCAAGGCGCTCAACAGGGAAACCTTCGAGTCGGATATCAACCGACTCTGCCACATTATATAAGGAGCTGAAGGAGTTAAAGGAATTAAAGGAGTTGAAGGAGCAACTTCTTTAACTCCTTCAACTCCATAATATTAATCACGATGGATAACGGTTCCGTTAGCCTGATGGGTAGCAAGAACCAGGACTTCTGCAATCTGCACATGTTCCGGAGCACTGGCAGCATAGAAAGCCACATCCGCAATATCATCACCATTCAATGGTTCGATACCCTGATAAACACTGGCAGCACGCTGATTATCTCCATGGAAACGGACATTAGAGAAATTCGTCTCCACCAAGCCGGGCTTGACATTGGTAACACGCACCTTGGTATGAGCCACATCAATACGCAAGCCATCGGTGATTGCCTTGACGGCAGCTTTGGTAGCACAATATACATTGCCACCAGCGTAAGCCGCATCACCAGCCACACTACCAATATTAATAATGTGTCCATGATTACGTCTCACCATACCAGGAACTATCAGACGAGTCATGGTGAGGAGTCCCTTGATATTGGTATCAATCATCTGATCCCAATCCTCGAAACTACCCTGATACTCAGGTTCCAGGCCACGAGCCAAGCCTGCATTATTGATCAGCACATCAATATTGCGCCAATCCTGCGGAATATAATCCACAGCCTTTCTTGCCGCTTCACGGTTACGCACATCAAAAGCCAGAGCAAGGACCTGTACCCCCTCTGCCTCCAACTCTTTCTTGAGAATTTCCAGTTTACCGGTGTTTCTACCCGTAATGATCAAATCGTAGCCACCTCTTGCAAAGCGGCGTGCACAACCCTCGCCAATTCCGCTGGTTGCACCTGTGATAAGAGCAATTTTCATATACTTTGAACTTTGATATTTGAACTTTGAACTTTATGATTAGTTTGCTTGGAGCAAAATCTTCCTGATTTCTCTATGATTCCATTACAGAATGAGAACTCTCACTTCGGCATTCGCCATTTTCTCTATCTGATTCATCGGGCGTTTGTAATACACACTCTGAATCGCCTTGTTGATGATACCATGACCTACTGCGAGTATCGTCTTGTCAGGATACGCCACCTTCAACCAAGTGAGGAAGTTCTGTGCCCTCGACTTCATCCGCTCCAGAGTCTCGACATTATCCGGCCAATCCTTCGGATCTTTGGGAAGAGAAGGAATGAACTTACCCGTAAAATCTCCCCAGTCACGTTCTCTGATTAAAGGAGTCGTCTCTATTCTCTGGAGAATATCATCTTCCGTCAAGAATGCGGCAGCATCTCCACTACCCTTCAAGTGCATTTCTGCCTCCAAGTGGGGACGGGCAATGATGGCACAAGTCTGCATACTGCGATAAAGATCACTCGAAACGAAGACATCGATGTGATCATTTGCCATTTTCCTTGCCACTTCCTCTGCCTGCAGAATGCCCACGTCATTCAGTCTGCCTGGAGTCTGCCCCTGCATAATCTGGGCGGCATTATCCATGGTCTCACCATGTCGAACTAAATATAGCTTTGTCATATTGAATATTTATCATCAGATGGTCATTCAACCATCTATTTTATTTTTGCATACAAAATTACTGATAATAATTGAAATGAAGGAATAAATTGCGTTAAATATGATATAAAAGCGAGAGAAAAAACTTGTGGTATCGAAAATCTTTCGTACTTTTGCAATAGAAAGGAAATACTTTTCAGGAAAAGGAAACGCAATATTGCAATACAACATTTTAAATCAATTGATATGAAAGTAATACAAAGTTCATTATTTCGAGCCTTATGCGCCATCATTGTAGGTGCTCTACTCATACAATACAGAGAACAGACAGTCACCTGGATTACCATTGCCATCGGTGTATTGTTTTTCCTCTCAGGCGTATTCTCGCTACTCAGTTATATGAGTGCCAAGCGAAATGCAGAGAAAATGAAGGGACAGTATCTCTATGATGCTCAAGGCAACCAAATCATAGGTATGCGCCCTAACTTTCCTCTTGTAGGACTCGGTTCACTCATCTTCGGTCTGATACTGGCACTGATGCCAAATGTATTCATCGCCTGGCTGATGTTCATCCTCTCGGCAATACTGATTATGGGAGCCCTTACCCAAATGGCGAACCTGGTATCGGCTGCCAAGATGGGCAGAGTGGGTATCGTATATTGGCTGATGCCTACACTCCTGCTGCTGTTGGGGCTGTTCACCCTCTTCAAGCCATCTTCCATTGCCTCTGCCCCACTGCTCGTTATCGGATGGGCAATGCTGGTATATGGCGTGGTGGAAGCCGTCAATGCCCTGAAGGTTTCCAACAACCGACGCAGATGGCAGAAGACACAGGAAATACAAAAGAGATAATACGAAAGAGATAATACGAAAAAAGCTTCTATCATGGGATTCATATCCGAATGATAGAAGCTTTTATGTTTTTAATCTACCAATCCCTCTACATATCTGCAGAGAATACCAATACCGGTAGCATTCTCTCCTCCCTGAGGAATGATGATGTCTGCATAGCGCTTGGTTGGTTCGATAAACTGTTCGTGCATTGGCTTGAGCACCTTCAGATAACGATCTACCACCATGGAAACCGTACGACCACGATCGATGGTATCGCGCTGGATGTTACGAATCAGGCGCTCATCGGCATCTGTATCCACAAACACCTTCAGGTCCATCAAATCACGTAATTGCTTATCCACCAAAGTCATGATTCCCTCGATGATTATCACAGGCTTAGGTTCTACATGAATCGTTTCCTTCTCGCGGTTACACTTCAGATAACTATAGGTAGGCTGCTCGATCGCCTTACCGGCACGAAGGTCGGCAAGCTGCTGATGAAGCAACTTCCAATCGAAGGCATCTGGATGATCGAAGTTGATGGCTCTACGCTCTTCCTCAGTCATGTGGGTTGTATCATTATAATAAGAATCCAGAGGAACAACTGCCACGAAATGAGGAGGCAAAGCTTCCACCAATCTCTTGACTACGGTAGTCTTACCGCATCCGGTACCACCAGCGATACCGATCACTGTTACTTTATTTTCTGCCATATCTCTTATTTTTCCAATATATCATTAAACATTTTCCGATAATACTCCGCCTTCTTCTCTACAGCCATCGGATAAGCCCTACTGCTGCTAGGCATACGATAGAGACGGAACTTGCGGTTTTCGAATTCAAACTCCACAAATCCTCCCATCTCCGGTTTTTCCTTGATACCGAAGTGATCGGAGAAGACTTTGGTTGCCAGCTGTCCGGCAGTAAGTACCGCCGTGCAATCAGGCAGGGAACGGAGCATGCCATCCAGATCAGAAGGCTGAACCACCTGCAAGTCTTTGTCAGATGCCGTATTCTTGGTACGGATCACCTGCTGGGCAGTATCATAGATAGCCACCCCCTTCTGCATCAGGAACTCCTTGATGGCATCCAGGCGATAAGTCTTGTGCTCCACATCTACGAAATGAAACTTGTCATCAAAGTAGATGATACCGAAGATTCGCCACATATCATTCTGGAAATTAGGATAATACCAGGGCATACACCAGCGCTTTTCTGCCGGCGGAAAGGTTCCGAGCATCAGCAACTTGGCATTGCCCGGCAACCATGGTTCAAAAGGATGAGACTCTAACATTTCTACTTCTTTTTTACCAGATACAGTACTACAGGCAAGTGGTCGCTATATCCATTCAGCCATTTACCGCCAGCCTTGGTACGCAACGGCGCTCCCTGATAGCGACCCTCCTGCTGGAGCAGATAATCTCTGCGGAACACCTGATGATTCCAGTACTTCAGACTGCGATAGCCCTTCTTCTTTCCATCCTTGTTCAGAAGATTAGGAGTCAGCACAATCTGATCGAAGAGATTCCATTTTCCTCTGTAGTAAAGGGTTCCCTTTTCTTCCTTTGCCAGGATGTTATACCAAGGATTATACATATCTCCCTCACCTACTTCTGATATTTCCGGTTGGGCACGGAGAACCTCATGCATACTCTTGTTGGTAGGATCATCGTTCATATCTCCCATCACAAACACCTTCATCTCTGGATTCAGGCGAAGCAGGGAATCTTTCACAGCCTTGGTCTGACGGGCGCCACTCTCGCGATAGAAGGAATCGGAGAAACGACTTGGCCAGTGACAAACGATGACAGCCACATCATCCCCCGCCATCTCACCTCTCACCGTAAGAAAGCCACGGGTATAAAAGGCAGAATCCTTTGCCAACTCCTGCACATAAGGAACCAACTTCACATTCTTCACGGTAAAAAGAGCCGGATTATAAAGCAGCGCACAGTCGATGCCACGCTTATCCGGACCTTCTATATGGCAGAACTGCATATTGCGAGCCTTCAAAGGCGGCTGGGCAGTAAGGTCTTTCAGTACATTGGCATTCTCAACCTCGGCAAGACCGATGAAGGCACAACCTGCATCAGGCAGCACATCCGTACCCATATCAGCCAAGACACGAGACATATTCTTCAACTTACTCGTATATTTCTCGCTATTCCATCCCTTAGCAGGCAGATACTCATAATCATTCTTGCCGGCATCATGACAGGTATCAAAGAGATTCTCCTGATTATAGAATCCAACGGCATAAACCTGGAACTTTTTAGGGTTGAATCTCTGCTCCGCTTTCTGCGCCCAAGCACCCAAGCCAACCATGAGCAGGGCTGCCAATAATAGCATTTGTCTTTTCATTCTTTTTCTCGCTTTAAAGTTATAACTATATGATACATCATCTGATGTTCTCAAACTAATATGCAAAGATACCGCATTAATTACAATTATCATCATAAATGGGAATAAAATTTTGAGTTTTCATTCATTTTTAACACATCCAGTCCTCTTTTTACCACTCTAAAAGATCATTTTCCACCTTATTTATATATACACAGACACCAAAATCCCCAATATTTCTAAAAAACACCGGGAAATATTTGGTGATTTCAGGAAAAAGCAGTAACTTTGCACCCTGAATTAGGTAAAGGCTATAATGGGCATGCCCTGAAGAGGGACATGAAATGATGTGAAAGCGTCCCCATAACGTCTATTTTTTAACAAATTAATAATAAATAAAAGAAAAATGAAAAAAGGTATTCATCCAGAGAACTATCGTCCTGTAGTATTTAAGGATATGTCTAACGGCGATATGTTCCTCTCTCAGTCAACATGCAAGACTAACGACACTGTAGAGTTCGAGGGCGAGACTTATCCAGTTGTTAAGATTGAAATCTCTAGCACCTCTCACCCATTCTACACAGGTAAGAGCAAGCTCGTTGATACTGCTGGTCGCGTTGACCGCTTCATGAGCCGTTACGCTAAGTTGAAGAAGTAATATATATACCTTTTTTAATAAGGATATATAATATCGAAAGATAGAAAGTGCATTCCAACGTAGTTGCATATACGTAGGAATGCACTTTTTTTATAAACCTATCTTCTCTTGTTCAATTGCTTCACCGTGCCAGCCATTGGCTTCATGGTTGCACCACTGCCGAATGAAGTTACAGCTGATGCAGAACGTGTAAGCTTCTTGGCATAACCGGTAGTAGAAACCTCAGATAAATCGAAGTAGATGATATCACCCTTCACCTTACCGGTACCAATCATATAACCATAGAAGGTATTATAATTCTTGCCCTTCTCGGCACCGAGATGGAAACCGTACTGGCTAGCACCTGCATCCAACACGAAGGTGGCACCACTGGCATACTTCAGGTAGATATCGCCATTGTTATCGATATACCAGGAGAATTTCAGGGTCTGCTGATCGGTAACATTTCCCTGATTATCATGAACCTCATCTATCTCCACACCACTTCCACTCAGGGCATCGCTCTGGTTTCCGCTCTGATAGAATATCATATTGGCATAAAACTCATCATAGCCTCTTGACATACCATCATCCTGGATATAGGAATACTTCACCGGACCATACCACTCACCAACCAAGGTCATCGCCTCATCGACCAGATCGTCATCATGTGATCCTTGCGAACCTTCATACCAATAATCCTGGTTCCATCCCCAACCGCCATGGTTGTAATCATCGTACCATCCATAAGGATCATCCCAATAATCATCGTCCCAAAGATCATCATCGCAACTGGTAAACGTAAAGGATACCGCAGCTATCGCCATCAGCATCACGAAAAGTCTCATTTTTCTCATATCGTAAGATTTTTATTTTATTGCTAATATCCGTACAGAGCTCAGACCCTTAACAGATCTGGTTCCTTGAATGATGGTGCAAAGATAAGGCAATTTTTACACCTTACAAAGGGAAAAGAGGAATAATCTAGGGGAAAATCCCTATTATATAACAGTTTTTCCCTACAAAACCTTGTCATTCTCAAAAAAATGCACTATCTTTGCAACAATATTTATGCATATTTACCAACCAAGGACTGACGAATAGAATGACAAGAACAGATAATATAATTAAGAGAGCCATTTTTTGTAGCCTCCTCATACTCATAACCTCACTGAAGGTTATGGGACTCCCCTACTGCGATGTTCGCAAATTCTCCATCATCGACGGACTTGCCGCCAACACGATTTCCGACATAGCACAGACACCCGACCGCCTGATGTGGTTCAGTACCTGGAACGGAATCTCCTATTATGACGGAAATTCATTCCATACCTTCCGTGATGAGGCAGACGACATTGATCTTCTTTCAACCAACCGCTTCATGGGCATCTATGCAACAGCCAGAAACAACGTGTGGTGTATCACTTCGAGCAAACGCCTCTATGCCTATGAGACCATATTGTGTACTTTCGTTCCCGTAGGTGACAACATCAATAAATTATATAACATCGACCTGCGAGTAGATAAGATTTACTCTACCAAGCAAGGCAACACCTGGGTAACTTCCAAGTCTGGCGATTATCTGGTACGTATCAAGGGACTCCAGAGAGAAGGTCAGATTCCAGAGCTCATCAAGGTAGGACAAGATGGACTCCGAAGCGGACACATATGGCATATCTGGTCGGACAAGAAAAAGCGCGAATGGATTCTTACCGACAAGGGAACCACCATCCACAATCAAAAGTTCAGTACCCCTATCCCCTTCAAATGGGTGAGAGAAGTAGGCGATAACATCTTCCTGGCAACTGAAGATGGACGACTCGCCGTATATGACGAGACCGACAAGCTGAATATGATACCACTCCCAGCAGGAGTAACCCGCATCAATCAGCTCAAGAATACAGGCTACCAGCTCCTGATAGCCACCAACCTGGGTTTGGTTATCTACAATCCCCGCACCTTCAAGACCGAAATCATCAATGTACAAAGCCCAAGCCAGCCATTGGCAGAGGTAAAGAATATCT
>CAVBFV010000029.1:0-19823 GCA_963594575.1 Lachnospiraceae bacterium
CCTGGTTGTACCAGAGTGGGAAGGTATCGTTATCACCATTGGTGAAGATGATAGGGTTGCCTTTCTCCTGGAGCGACATCAGATAGTTCTGGCCGAAGTCGCGGCAGGTGTAACGTCCTGAACGGTCGTGATCATCCCAGGTCTGTGATGCCATCTGGATAGGAACGAGCAGGGTTACCACAGCCACGATAGCTGTTACGGCAGTACCGCTGAGCTTCATCTTCTGCTTCAGAAGGTCGATGATGGCGAGAACGCCAAGACCGCACCAGATAGCGTATGCATAGAATGAACCGGCGTAGGCATAGTCACGCTCACGTGGCTGCATAGGAGTCTGGTTCAGATAGAGCACGATGGCAAGACCTGTCATGAAGAACAGGAAGAATACCACCCAGAACTGCTGGATACCTACAGGGAGAATCTCCTCTGTCTCCACGCCGTTCTTGATGACCTTGCGCTTACGGGTGTACCAAGCCTGCCAGAAGAGACCGATGAGACCGAGAATCAGCGGCATGCAGTAGAACACGTTGTGTCCCTTGTTTGCCTTCAGGTCGTCTGGCATTTTGCTCTGGTCGCCATAGAGAGCATCGTCGATGAATGAGAAACCGGTAATCCAGTTACCGTGCTCAGGCTCACCGTTGCCCTGGATATCGTTCTGGCGTCCGGCAAAGTTCCACATGAAGTAGCGCCAGTACATGAAGTTGCACTGATAGGAGAGGAAGAAACGGATATTCTCCATCTGTGTAGGAACCTTCACCATCATGTTCTCGCCACAACGGTCGTAAGGCACCTGGTTACCCTCTACGCCACCCATCCAGTCTTCGTATGCCTGGGCATGAGCCGAACTGTGCATACGTGGGAAGAGCATATTCTGTGCATATACATACTTGTTCTTATGGCTTACTACGAAGTAAGAGTCCTTCTCATCGGCAGAAGCCTTTTCCTTGCGCTGATAAACAGGTGCACCTTCCTTCGTCACAGGCTTGCACATGTTGCCGTCAGCTTCGAGAGCCACCTGAGAAGTGTAAGCCTGACCATAGAGCAATGGAGTATCGCCATACTGGTCGCGGCTCAGATAACTGCCCAGGGTGAAGATATCCTCAGGAGAGTTCTGGTCCATAGGAGGGTTGGCAGATGAACGGATTACGATGAGCGCATAGCTTGAGTAACCGATCATCAGCATCAGCATGCAGAGCAATGCTGTGTTCTTGATGCGTGCAGAGATGAGAGGCAGCAGCTGCATCTTCTTCTTCTCGATGCCTGTAGCCTGGTCAACGCCGGTTACTACTTCCTTTTTGCGCTTGTAGCTGAGTACAAACCAGAGGATAGCCAGGATGATGATGCCTGTGATGACTGCGCTCCATCCATATCCGAAGAATGGGATGCCGAGCATGCCGAAACCGAGAACGAAGGCGATGTTCTGCTTCTTCTCGTTCTTCTCTGATGCATTGTAGGTCTCGTAGATACCCCAGATAACGGAGGCTACGAGGCAGATGATATATACGATTTCACCGGTATTGAATGGGCAGCCGAGTGTGTTGACGAAGAACAGCTCAAACCATCCGCCTACGGTGATGATGCCTGGAACCACACCATAAAGTACGGCTACTACCACCAGGAATGAAAGGAAGAGCGCCATGAGCGAACCCTTCAGGTTGGCATGAGGCACCTTCTTGTAGTAATATACCAGTACGATGGCTGGGATGCAGAGCAGGTTGAGCAGGTGCACACCGATACTCAGACCGGTCATATAGGCGATGAGCACGAGCCATCGGTCGCTATGAGGTTCGTCGGCATGGTCTTCCCACTTCAGGATCAGCCAGAATACCACAGCGGTGAAGGCAGAAGAGAAGGCGTAAACCTCACCCTCTACAGCAGAGAACCAGAAGGTATCGCTGAAGGTGTAGATGAGTGCGCCCACCATACCTGATGCCTCGATGGCAATCAGCTTGCTGGTGGTCATCTCCTTCCAGTCGCCGATGATGAGCTTGCGTGCCAGATGGGTGATGGTCCAGAAGAGGAACATGATGCAGACGGCACTGAGGAGTGCGCTCATCGTATTCACCATCTTGGCTACCTGCGTGGTATCACTGGCGAAATGTGTGAAGAAATTGCCCATGAGCATGAAGAATGGTGCCCCAGGTGGGTGACCGATCTCCTGCTTGTAGGCAGTTGTAATAAACTCAGGACAGTCCCAGAAGCTGGCTGTCGGTTCAATTGTGGAGCAATATACGAATGCCGCAATGATGAATGCGACCCATCCGAAGATATTGTCCACTAATCTGTACTGTTTCATTATTGTTTAAACTTTAATGTATTATATTTCTATGTTTCCTATTTATATAATGTGTATAAAACGTTGCAAAGATACTAAAAAGTAAAGAGATAGCGTAGGATTGCTTCTCTTTTTTAGGTTATATTAAATTTAAATGAGGGATGTTGTAGAAAAATAAGCGTTAGGATGGGATATTTATTACGTCGCCACGTATGAAATATTACGTCCCGACGTAGGAATTCCTGCGTCGGGACGTAATAAAGAGGGGGTAAAATGTTATTGAAAGCGGTATGTATTTATACATTCAGGAAATGCTCTTCCAGCTTTTCTCTTGGCATATCTGCCGTATCGTGATAATGCAGGTGCTGGTTTACACAGGCGATATGCTTCACGTTGTTGAGCACTTCGGCTACATCGTGACTGACGATGATGATGGCGCACTCCTTGTTGATCTGCTCCAGCATCTCGTACATCTGCTTTTGGAATCGGCGGTCGATGTAGGTGTTAGGCTCGTCGAGAATCACGACATCGGGTTTGGATACGATGGCACGGGCGAGGAGCACTCGCTGAAGCTGACCGCCGCTGAGGGCAGCGATGTGTCGGTCTTTCAATTCCGTCAGCTGCATTCGCTCCAGGGTATCGAGCACCTGCTGGTGCTGAGCCTGGGTGTATCGCGAAAAGAGACCTTTGGTCTTGCTGAGTCCGGCAAGTACAACTTCATATACAGAGATAGGAAACTGCTTGTCGAGCTGGTTGTATTGTGGGAGATAGCCCATCGAAATCTCCTTTGTTTCTTCAACTTTTGTTTCGCCGTTTTCATCAAGAACCGTATTTCCGTTCTCATCCTTTACTTTTCGGAAGTATCTGATGGTTCCTTCCGTAGGTTTCATCAGTCCCAGAATGAGGCGCATGAGGGTAGTCTTGCCACCACCGTTTGGTCCGATGATGCCAAGATAATCGTCTTGATATACGGTGAGATTTACGTCGCAGAGTACCTGCTTGCCGTCATATCCGGCAGAAAGGTGCTCGATTTCGATTAACTTTGAACTTTGAGTTTTGAACATTGAACTTTATGATTAGTTGTTGTTCTTTATACTTTTTATAAAATATTGGCGGGCTTACTTGCCAACAACTATTTCTTTGCCCAGTACTGCGGCTGCAGCTTCCTGCATCGCCCGGTTCCAGTCGCCCTGCAATGGGTTGATATCCATTGGCTTGGTGTAGCTCTCCTTGATGAAGGTTGTGGTGTTGCGGTTGGCAAATTCTGTTTGTATCAGGCAGAACTTGATCTTTTCTTTTCTTGCTCTCTCTATAAGGCTCTTCAGCTGGGAGGCACTAGGCTCCCTGCCTTCTTCCTCTATGGCAAGCTGCTCCAGCTGGTAATCACGGGCAAAGTAGGTGAGGATAGGGTGATAGATCACAAACTTGCGTACCATCTCGGGATGATTCTTGAAACCCTCTCTGATGGTGCTGTCTCGCTTGTCGATGATCTTCAGCAGCGACAGATAGTTCTTCTCAAAGAATGCCTTGTTCTTCGGCTCCAGATTGCAGAGTGCCTTGAGGATGTTGCTGGCTATGATGCGGGCGTTGCTGCAACTCATCCATACGTGTGGGTCGATGTTGCCACCCGGAGTCTTGGCAGGCTTGATGCCCACGGAAGTATCTATCACTTTCATATCCGGAGCGTTGTCCTGCAGCTTCTTCATCCAGGTCTGTTCGAAACCGATGCTGCCCACTTTCAGATAGAGGGCACTCTTCGAAAGTTCCATCATCTGCTGGGCGTATGGCTCGTAAGTCTCTGGATTGTTACCATTCGATACCATTACGTTGACATCTACCTTGTCTTCGGCAATCTTATCTACGAAATATTGGTAGGGAGGGATGGTAACGGTTACAGTAGGCTTGGCATTACTTTCAGCCATGCCAGCCTTTTGCTGGTTGCTTTTGCAGCCCGCGAAAACCACACATAATATAATAAGGTATAAATACTTTCTCATAAGCAGTCAATCTATATAAATCAATTCTTTGTTTTCTTTGCAGCTTGTTTAAAAGATGAAACTGAGTCCGTAAACCAGCAGTACATATCTCAACACCTTTCCGATGGTGATGCTGATGACAGAAATCACGATGTTGGCTCTCGTCAGTCCCAAAACGATGGTGATGGCACTTCCCAACAGGGGCAGGAAGGCGAAGAATCCCATCCAGGCTCCTCTGTCAGCCATGAAGTTCTGAGCCTTGTCGAGGCTCTCTTTCTTTACGTGCAGATATTTCTCTATCCATTCCAGTTTGCCCATCCGTCCTACGCCATAGTTGAACATTGAACCGAGCACATTGCCGATGCTTCCATACAGTACGAGCTGGATAGGTTCTAGTCCTGCAGCCTGTAAGCCAGACATCACTACCTCGCTGCTGAAGGGAAAGAAACTGCCGGCAAGGAAGGCTGCTACCAGCATGCCCCAGTAGCCCCAGCTCATTAAGAAATCTATTATCCAACTCATAGTAATATGGTTTCTGGTACGAGTATGTTATATGTCATGATAAGTACCAGCATGATGAGCAGCAGGATGAAGGTGATGTTGGTAAACTTACCTCGGGTGAATGTGATGAAATGGGCGATAAGCGGTGCTGTGTTCACTATCAGGATGCCGCCCAGCTCCTGTATATGCTGAGGCTGCAGGATGATGAAGATGATGCTGGCAACCGAGATCATGATAAACGTTTCGTAGATCATGCGGGTTCGTATCTTATCGCCGTAGCTGGTGCGTATGAAGTGGATGGAACCGATGATGGTGAGCAGGGTAACAAAACTCAGATTCAGAATCTGATGGTCGGTAACCTGCGAATAATCAAAGAGTTCGCTGTAGTTGATGAATTCACAGAAGTGATCAACCAACCCCTGTATGTTGTCGGTATAGAAGAAATAGCCGGCTGCAAACCAGTAGGGCACGATGAGACCTACCAGGGATGCAAAGAATGTCTTTACGCTAAACGAGAGGGTAAACACCATCATCATGATCCACAGGATAGGCATGAAATAGCCTATCTGCACGAAAACCATCGATGCCAGACTGATGCAGGCAAAGGCATAAAAAGTCCAGCCTGTAGAGCGTTTATCCTGATAGCAATTCCAGATAATGAGATAAAAGGCGATGAAACACATCGTCACAATACTGCTTTTTAAAGAGAGGTGGGGGAGACCTGCCATCGTCAGTAATGCCAGAAAACTGCAGGATACCATTCGGCTGTAGGTACGCATCAGGGCATTACGGTTGTTCAGTTCCACCATCAGCAGGGTAGACATGGCTGTGAAAGCAAATTCTACCCAGATATTGGATACTAATAAACCTACTGCAACCCAAACCAGTGTGGCAAGGGTTGCAGTAATAGGTAAAGAGTAGCGGCTAGCCGCTACTTTATTTTGAAAAGTTTTCTTTCGTAACATCTATATCAATGTTGAATGTTGAATGTTGAATGTTGAATTAGGCTAGCGCCCTTGAGTCCGTTAGTCAATTCAATATTTAACATTTCTAATTTAACATTATCTTTGTGTCAATGTTGAATGTTGAATGTTGAATTAGGCTAGCGCCCTTGAGTCCGTTAGGTAATTCAACATTCAACATTTAACATTCAACATTAAAAACTAAAGATCCTGTCCGATATCAGAACGGAAGTACTTGTCGGTGAACTGGATCTTCTGTGCCTCGGCAAAGCTCTTCTTCAAGGCTTCTTCCTTGTCCTTGCCGTAGCTGCTTACGCAGATCACACGACCACCGTTAGTAACTACCTGACCATCCTTCATGGCTGTACCGGAGTGGAATACTACTGAGCCTTCCACGTCATTGATGCCCTGGATAGGATAACCCTTCTTGTAAGCCTCTGGATAACCGCCGCTAACGAGCATCACGCAGACTGCTGCACGTTCATCAAACTCGATGTTGCGCTTGTCCAAATCGCCTGCTGCTACACCCTCGAAGAGGTCAACGATGTCGCTCTTCAGACGGAGCATCACGCTCTCTGTCTCTGGGTCACCCATACGGCAGTTGTACTCGATGACCATAGGCTCGCCTTCAACGTTGATCAGACCGAAGAAGATGAATCCCTTATAGTCGATGTTCTCCTCAGCAAGTCCTTCTACTGTAGGACGGATGATGCGCTCGTCCACCTTCTGCATCCACTCCTTGGTAGCGAATGGCACAGGGGTAACACTACCCATACCGCCGGTGTTCAGACCGGTGTCGTGCTCGCCGATTCGCTTATAATCCTTAGCCTCAGGCAGAATCTTGTAGTTCTTGCCATCGGTCAATACGAATACAGAGCACTCGATGCCGCTGAGGAATTCCTCGATGACCACGCGTGCAGAAGCGTTGCCGAACATACCGCCGAGCATCTCCTTGAACTCCTTCTTAGCTTCTTCCAGGGTAGGGAGGATGAGAACGCCCTTGCCGGCGCACAAACCATCTGCCTTCAATACATAAGGAGCCTTCAGAGTCTCCAGGAACTTCAAGCCTTCCTCTACGTGCTCACCGTCGAAAGTCTCATACTGGGCAGTAGGGATGTTGTGGCGCTTCATGAACTTCTTGGCGAAGTCCTTGCTGCCTTCCAGTACGGCGCCAGCCTTTGATGGACCGATGACAGGGATGTTCTGGGTGCGAGGATCGTTCTTGAAGTCATCATAAACACCCTTTACCAATGGGTCTTCCGGACCAACTACCACCATATCAACGCCATTCTCGACTGTGAAGTTCTTGAGCGCCTCAAAGTCGTCTGCCTTGATATTTACGTTCTCGCCGACATTCTGAGTACCGGCATTACCAGGAGCGATGAAGAGTTTCTCACACTTCTCGCTCTGAGCGATTTTCCATGCTAAGGCGTGCTCGCGGCCACCGCCTCCTAACAATAAAATTTTCATTTGCTGTAAGTTATTGTTTGTTATTTGATGTAGGAGTAAACTCCCCTTTTTCGGGGGATGTTTACTCCTAGATATTTACTTGAGATAATCGAAGAAATAATTGCTGATGCGCTCATGCAGATGAGTGCTCTGATGACCTCTCATGTTGTGAGGCTCGCCAGGATAGACGAAGAAGTCTGGCTGGGTGCCTGCTGCGATACAAGCCTTGAGGAAGGTGAGGCAGTGCTGTGGCACTACGGTCACATCGTTCAAGCCCTGGATAATCTGCAGCTTGCCCTTCAGATTCTTTGCCTGATAGAGCAGGGAGGTCTTCCTGTAACCCTCAGGGTTGGTCTGTGGGGTGTCCATATAGCGCTCGCCATACATCACCTCGTACCAGTGCCAGTCGATAACCGGACCGCCTGCTACGCCTACCTTGAACACGTCAGGATAGTTGGTCATCAGCGAGATGGTCATGAAACCGCCGAAGCTCCAGCCGTGAACGCCAATCTTGTCAGCATCTACGTAAGGAAGCGTCTTCAGATATTCCACACCCTTCATCTGGTCCTGCATCTCAATCTGTCCGAGCTGGCGGAAAGTAGCCTGCTCGAAAGCCTTGCCACGGTTCTCGCTTCCACGGTTGTCGAGGATGAAGAGCAGATAGCCCTTTTCTGCCATGTAGGTTTCCCAGCCACGGCTAGAGTAGTTCCAGCGGGCGTCTACGTTGTGGGCATGTGGTCCACCATATACATATATAATGGTAGGATACTTCTTGTTCGGATCGAAGTTTACCGGTTTCACCATTCTCCAGTAGAGGTCGGTTTCGCCATCGGCAGCCTTGATGGAACCGCAGCTGTACTCAGGCACAGTGTAGCCCTTCCAAGGGTTCTCGGCTGTGAAGTAAGCGGTGCGCTTGCCGTTCTCGGTGTTCACGAGGGCTATCTTGCGAGGCACGGTAGGAGTGGAGTAGTTGTCGAAGACATACTGTCCGTTCTCACTCAAAGTAGCGCTGTGCCATCCCTTGCCGCAATCATCTACCAGCGTACGCTTGCCGGTCTTTGTATCTACGGCAAAGATGTTTCTCTGGATAGGTGATTTCTCGTTGGATGCGATGATGATGCTCTTGCGCTTGCTGTTGAAGCCGAGCACTTCCATCACTTCCCATTTACCGGAAGTCAACTGCTTGATATCGAGTGATTCCGTATTGCTTGCCATACGGCTGCCGTGCTTGCCCAGGGTGCAGATGTAGAGGTGGTTGTAACCATCCTTGCGGCTCTGCATGATGAAGCTGCTGCTGTCCCAAGGCAGGAACTGGATTGGGTGGCAAGGTTCTACATATTTCTCATCGGTCTCGCGATAGAGCTCGCCTGTCTTCTCGCCGGTTTCTGCGTTGTAGGCAGTCAGACGGCAGTCGTTCTGGTCGCGGTTCAGTTCGAACATATAGATGGTCTTGCTGTCCGCACTCCATGCGATGTTGGTGAAGTAGCGGTCGGTTGGATCGCCAGCCTTCAGATAGACGGTCTTGCCGGTCATGCAGTCGAACACGCCTACGGTTACCTTGTGTGAAGTCTCGCCTGCCATCGGATACTTGTCTGGTGCAGGAGTAGCGATGCAACTCTGTGTTTCAGGATGATTGAAACCGATTTCCGGGATGTCGACCTGCGGATAGTCGGTTACCATACTCTGGTCCATGCGGTAGAAGGCGAGCAGTTCGCCGTTCGGACTCCAGAAGGTTCCCTTGCTGATACCGAACTCATCGCGGTGAACACTCTGTCCATAAACGATTTCGCGGCTTCCGTCGTTTGAGATCTGGAAATCGTGCGATTTCTTCTCTCTTGTCATGGCGTTGCCGGTTACATCGAAGGTGCGCACATAGAGGTTGCTGCCCTTCAGATAGGCGAAGGCATTCTGCTGGGCGTTAGCCTCCAGGAGGTTCTCGCCGTCAGCAAACTCCATCTCGCTCACCAGCTTATGCTTCTTGAAGTCGACGGTATAAGTCTTGCTGCCATTGCTTACCATCACGATGCTCTTGCCTGCAAAAGGGAAGAGCGCATTGTAGAGGGCTCTAACCTTGATGTCCTTGGTAGGAGCAATCCACTGGTTGATGTCGTTGATGCTGAAGAGTTTGGTCTCCTTGCCAGTCGTCTTGTTGACGAGATAGCAGGCATCCACATCCTGGCGAACGAGCTCGTTGCCCCACCAGGTGCACCAGCGGTTCTTAGCCACCATGTTACGATAGTTGTTGCCGCCGAAGTTCAGGTCTTCCAGCGTAAAGGTTTTCTCGCCTTTCTGGGCAGGAACCACGCCCTGAGCCTGTAAGTCGGTTGCATTCATAGCCATCATGATCATAGCAGCAAAAGATAATTTATAAATTGAATTCTTCAGATTCATTCTATTCTTTCTTTATCGGGTTTACCACCCATGCGTTGTGTTTTACAACGCATGGGTCGATATGTCTTTAATCCTCGTCGTCGAAGTCAACGCTGAAGTTCTTCTTGCCTCCGCGCTTGCCTCCGAAATCACGGCCACCTCGCTTGTCGCCCTTGAAGCCACCTCGCTTGTCGCCTTTCTCGAAACGCTTTCCGTCGCGCTTGCCACCGAAGTCTCTGCCACCCTTGCGGTCGCCCTTGAAACTGCGGCTGCCACGCTTGTCATCGTCGTCATCGTTGCGTCTGCCACCGCCGCCGATACGTGAACGGCCGCCCTTATGGAACTCAGCACGCTTCTTCTCGAAGTCTTCCAGACGATGAGTATGGAACTTGAAAGAACGGATATCGTCCTCCTCGTTTTCAGTCTCCTCGCTTACACGCTTCTTGAATTCACGCTCCTTCTTGAAACGGTGCTTCTGAGCCATCTCGCTCTTCTCGCGCTCTGTCTTCACAATGCCGCCTTCAGAACGGAAGTCCTTCATCTTGCCGTCGAACATCACATACTTGCGGAATTCGCACTCCAAGCTTCCGTTGAATACAGGAATCTTGATAGATGGTTTCAGACCAATCTGCTCGAAGCACTCCTCGCGGTAGCTCAATACCCAAGCCTCGTTGCCGGCAAAAGCCTTCTTGAAACGCTCACCTATCATCTTGTAGGTGTTCAGAAGGTTAGGGGTAGAGATGCGCTCGCCGTATGGAGGGTTCATCACGATGATGCTCTTCTCGGCTGGCTGGGTGAAGTCCTTGAAATCAGCCTGTGAGATGGTGATGTCCTTGCTAAGACCGGCAGCACGTACGTTGAGATTAGCTGTGTTTACAGCCTTCATGTCAACATCGTAACCATAGATATGGTGCTCGAAAACGCGCTCCTGAGAGTCGTCGTTATAAATCGTATCGAAGAGATCCTGGTCGAAATCGTTCCACTTCTCGAAGGCAAACTCCTTGCGGAATACACCTGGAGAGATGTTGCGGGCGATGAGGGCAGCCTCGATGGCGATAGTTCCTGAACCACACATCGGGTCGATGAAATCGCATTCGCCCTTCCAGCCAGTCATCAGAATCATACCTGCAGCGAGAACCTCGTTCAGCGGAGCCTCTACCTGCTCCTGGCGGTAGCCACGGCGGTGCAGACTCTCACCACTCGAATCGAGACTCAATGTGGCATTGTCTTCTGCAATGTGGATGTTGAGGCGGATATCCGGGTTAGATACGCTGATATTTGGACGTGTACCCTGCTTCTCGCGGAACCAGTCAACAATCGCATCCTTTACCTTGTAGGTTACGAAGCGTGAGTTGCGGAACTCCTCTGAGTAGACTACTGAGTCAACAGAGAAAGTCTTCTTCACGTCTAAGATGTCAGCCCACTTGATCTTCTGGATCTGATCATACACCTCTTCAGCGCTTCTAGCCTTGAAGTGCTTGATAGGCTTTAAAATACGGATGGCTGTGTGCAACTGGAAGTTAGCACGATACATCATTTCCTTGTCGCCTGTGAAAGACACCATGCGGCGACCGATCTGTACATTATTGGCACCCAACTGGGTGAGCTCTTCAGCCAAGACAGGCTCGAGGCCCATGAAGGTCTTGGCAATGAGTTCAAATTCCTGTTCCATTATTGAATTCTATATCTAATAAACTTTGTTTTTCTTTTTTATATTTCTTTGTTTTCGGTTTCATATCCTTGGTAACCCATACGTTGGCTCCCACTACGCAGCCTTCTCCGATGGTGATGCGACCGAGGATGGTGGCATTGGCGTAGACGATGACATCATCTTCGAGGATAGGGTGGCGAGGGATTCCCTTGATAGGATTGCCGTCCTTATCGAGTGGGAAACTCTTGGCTCCGAGGGTTACACCCTGGTAGAGCTTCACATTGTCGCCGATGATGCAGGTAGCTCCAATCACCACACCCGTACCGTGGTCGATGGTGAAGTGCTTGCCGATGGTAGCCTCCGGGTTAATATCAATACCGGTTTCAGAATGGGCGAGCTCAGTCATCATACGTGGAATGAGCGGCACTCCCAGTTCGTGCAGTACGTGAGCGATGCGGTAGTTGGTAATCGCCTTGATGACCGGGTAGCAGGAGATGATTTCACCGTGGCTCATGGCAGCCGGGTCGCCCTCGTAGGCAGCCTCTACATCGGTAGCCAGAATCTTGCGCAGTCTTGGGAACTCCATGATTGCCTTGGCTGCAATCACGCCTGCCTTGGCACGCTGGTGCTGCAGTTCTGCCTGGGTTTCCGTTTCGCAGTCGTTGGCGAAGCAGAGACCGGCGAGGATTTGCTCTGACAGCATCTCATAGAGCTTCTCTACTCTTACTCCAATATGATATTTGATGGTTGAGATATTTACCGAAGAATTGCCGAAATATCCCGGAAAGAGGATAGAACGGGACAAACTGATGATTTCTTCGAGCACCTTGCCCGAAGGAAGTGGATTCCCGTCTCGATGCTGATGGAAGAGACCTCTCAATGATTCGGCGCTCGAAAGCTCCTCGATGGTCTCTGTCAGCTGATGAGTTAATGTATCTTTACTCATTTTCTTAATGTCTCAATAAAATTTGAGTGCAAAGATACGATTATTTTCTTGAATGACAAAGAAATAGCCACGGTTTTTTGTATTTTTTTTAGTGATTCTTTGAGGGATGAAAGACGGAGAGACCCATGTACGGTGTTTTACCGTACATGGGTCTGGCTTGTCTTATTTTGCGATACTGTCCAGGAAGAGGAGCAGTCGGTTGGTGACATTTACCTCTGAAACTCCGGAATCGAAGTCGAGCGATACGAGGTTGAGCATTGGGAACCGGTCGTGAAGACGTTTCTCGATGCCCTTGGAAATCACGTGGTTAGCGATGCAGCCGAAAGGCTGGAGCGAGATGATGTTGTTCACGCCATCACGGATGTAACCTACGATGTCGGCAGGCAGAAGCCAGCCTTCGCCAAACTGGGCTGCGAGCGAAACCAGTCCCTGTACGTCCTTCGCATCATCATAGATATTGGTGAACGGACGGAAGTAGCGGAACTTGCCGGCTGCCTTGTTTACCTGGCGCAATCTTCTGCCAACCAGCGCCTGATAAGCGCCCTTGATGATGAAATCTGGCACTTTGGTGCAACTCAGCCGCATGTGTTTCTGTATCTCTACATTCACAAATTCCTGCAGGAAGAAGGGGGCGAGCAGAGGCGGAACCACCTCAATGCCGCGCGATATGATGTTCTGCTCCAGGAACTGGTGGGCGAAAGGATTGAACTTCAGGAAGATTTCGCCTACGATTCCTACCTTCGGCAATGTTCTGTCGAGGGTCATCTGGTCGAATTCTACGGCTGCCTGTTCCAAGAGTCGGATGAGTTCCTTGGCTGAATTGCGGGCGATAGGTCCGTCTATCAGCTGCATGTATTTATCGCGCAACTCTCTGGCAATGCCCGGTTTACGCTCTCTTACGATGCAGGCGTTGTACATCTCGTTGATTGCATCGCCATAGAAAATGGCGGTAACGATAATCTGACTGTATTTCAGCCAAGGCACATTGAAGCCGTCCTGTTCGTTGTAGTCCTGCTTGTCGTCTGTTGAGCCTGATGCTTCGCCTGTTGAGGCTGTTACACCGAGCGTGAGCAGCGGAATGTCCTGGAATCCGTTCGAAATCATTGCTCGCTTGATGAGACCGGCGTAGTTGGTTGCGCGACACTGGCCGCCTGTCTGACTCATCACAACCGCCGTATTATTCAGGTCATATCTGCCTGATTTCAAGGCTTTGATGATGTCGCCGACGATAAGGGTTGCCGGATAGCAGACTTCGTTGTTGGCAAACTTCAAGCCGAGTTCGGCACTTACTTCATCACTCATCGGAAGCACCTCTACATCATAACCTATCAGTTTCAGGATAGGCGGAATGATAGGGGTGAGGTATTCGGTCATGAAAGGAGCGAGAATCTTGCGATGAACGTCCTGCTTGGTGAACACCTTGGTCTGCTGTAAATGTTGAATGTTGAGTGTTGAATGTTGAATTTGCTGGTTTGTCCTGTTAACTGTAAACTTTAAACTTTTAACTCTAAGGCTTTCTATCAGCGAGCGGACACGGAGTTTCAGAGAGCCGATATTGCTCACATCATCTATCTTTAAGAGCGTGAAAGGCTTGTTGTGGCGTTTCATGATGTCACGAATCTCGTCCTGAATAAAACTGTCTGGACCGCAGCCGAAGCTGGTCATCTGTACGAAATGAACCTCATCGCCCTGTTCGGCTGCCCATTGCGCAGCCTTCAGAATGCGGTTCATATACGCCCATTGCTTAACGAGATAAGTCTCTGGCTGACAGTTGTATGCTTCGTTGTTGTCTGATGAGCCTCTGGCGATGTCTTCGCTGATGACGTTGACTCCCAGGTTGGCAATCATCTCGCTCAGTTTGTGCTGAATCAGCGGGTCGGTATGATAAGGACGGCCAGCAAGGAGAATCGTAAGTCCCTTCTTCGGCTTCAGAATCTCCCAGCCCTGTTTCTTGATTTCGGCAGCATATTCTGCCTGAGCATAGAGTGCCTCTCTCAGCGCTTTGTGGGCAGTCTTCTTGCTTACCCCCAGTTGCTTGAGATAATCGGTAATCTGCTTTTCAAGCGCCTTAGGTTGGGCAAAGTTGATGACAGGCGTATCGATTGGTTTCTTCAGGTTGATGACCGACTTGATGACATCGCTGTAGCCCGAAACGACCGGACAGTTGAAGCTGTTCAGCGTATTCTTCGGGTCATCATTATGCTCATAAACCACGTATGGCATGAGGATGCGGTCAACCTTCGGGTTCTCGTTGAGTTCCTTCAGATGACTGTGAGCCAGTTTAGCCGGGAAGCAGATATTGTCGCTCATCACCGTATTCAAGGCTCCTTCATACTGGCTGAAAGTGGAATCGGAAGAGAGAATCACGTCCAATCCGGCTGCACGGAGCAGCGCATTCCAGAACGGATATTCCTCGTACATGTTGAGGATACGAGGAATGCCTACTTTGACGCTGTGTTTTACAGCGTCAAGTGGGTTAACTGTTTCTCTGTCAAAGAGTAAACTGTATTTGTATTCGTAAATATTTTTGCCTTTTGTCCCGTTTGCTCCCTTGTTGTTGAACACACGCTCACACTTGTTTCCGGAGTAGAACCTGTTGCCGCCGGCAAAGGTGTAGCGGGAAACATAACAATGGTTTTCGCAGCCTTTGCATTGCAGCTGCTTGGTTTCGTAATGAGCCAGATTCTGCAGTTCATCGATGGTTCTAGATGAGGCAGGGCGCGTATCTTCTGCAGAAGTGCGATGATTGTAATCAGCCGCCGCATGAAGGGCACAGCCGTAGGCACCCATCAGTTCAGGCATGTTGCTTCGTGCCACTTCGGTATGGGTAAGCAACTCAAACGCTCTTACTACCGCATCGTTTCTCATCGTACCTCCCTGTACAACGATTTTGCCTCCAAGATTCTCATTACCATGGAGTTTCAGTACCTTATAAAGACAGTTCTTGATGACCGAGTAAGAGATTCCGGCAGAAATATCAGCAACAGAAGCGCCCTCTCTGAGCACCTGTTTCACCTTCGAGTTCATGAAGACGGTGCAGCGGGTTCCCAGGTCGCAGGGAGCCTTCGACTGGCAGGCGAGTTGGGCAAAATCGCCTACAGAATAGCCCATATTGTTGGCAAAAGTCTGGATGAATGTTCCGCAACCCGAACTGCACGCCTCGTTCAGTTCCATGCGCACCACAGCCCCTTTCTCAACGAAGATAGCCTTCATATCCTGTCCGCCGATGTCGAGGATAAAGCTGACATCAGGCATGAGTGAAGCCGCCGCTCTTTCGTGCGCCATAGTTTCGATAATGCCGCTGTCGAGAGCGAAAGCCGCTTTGATGAGTTCTTCGCCGTAGCCTGTAGAGCAGGAACCTACGATTTCCAGTTCAGCGCCTCGCAATGCTGCTTCCTGCTTCAGGGCGTTCAGTCCATCTGCTACTGCCTTGATCGGATTTCCCAGATTCAGGCGATAATTGGTAAAGACAATATCTCCCGTAGGCGTCCCCATATTCACCCTTACCGCAACAATCTTCGTCGTAGTAGATCCCGAGTCAATACCAATCACAACCTGTTGTTTTCCTTTGTTCAGCGGTTTGGTTTCCGTAGCGAATTTCGCCTTGGATTTGAGCCAATCCTCGTGCTCTTTCTCGGTTTTGAAGAGAGGCAGCAGACTGCTGGTCCATTCTGTTTGTATTTCTTTCTTCATCCGGCTTCTGAGAGTAGAAACTGAGGCTGCAGAATCTGCCGATTTAGCCCGATAAGCACAGCCCAGAGCCGGAATGAGATTGCTGTTTTCTGATACGATAAAGTCGTTTGGAGAAAGATGGAGATAATCGCAGAAAGCCTTGCGGAGAGCCGGAAGAAAGGTGAGCGGACCGCCGCAGAGCAGGATAGGAGCTTCGAAACTGATGCCGTGAGAAAGTGTTACCACCGTCTGTACGGCGATGGAATGGAAGATGCTGGCTGCAATATCTGCTTCGGGCAGATTGCGCGCCATCAGGTTCTGGATGTCGGTTTTGGCGAACACGCCGCAGCGGGCAGCCATCGGATAAACGTGTTCTGCCTTCATCGCCAGTTCGCTCATCTTCTGGTTCTCTACGCCCATCAGCACACTCATCTGGTCGATGAAAGCGCCCGTTCCGCCAGCACAGTTGCCGTTCATGCGCAGTTCCATATTTCCGTTTTCCTTGAAGAAGATCACCTTCGCGTCCTCGCCGCCAATATCGATGAGTGCCTTAGCCTCTGGATGAGCCGTACGGGCATAGACCGATGCAGCCACCACCTCCTGTACAAACTCCGCCTGGAGCTGTTCGGCAGTAGCCATTCCTACGCTTCCCGTTACGCAGATTCTTGCCTCTGCATCGCCCGTGAGGGCTAAAATCTCATCGAAATATTGCGACACAAGTTCGTTGACACGAGCGTTGTGGCGTTCGTATTTTGAGTAAATTACCCGGTTATCGGTGTCGATAACGGCTATCTTGGCTGTCGTAGAGCCAACGTCCAATCCTATGTAATAAGTCTTCTCCATTTCTCTTATCTCAAGTTTTTTCTCTTATCTTCTAGTATCTTCTTATCTTCTAGTGGCTTTTCCCAAGTTCCATCTGCTCTCTTCTCATATCCCTGAAAGCGCTCCAGGCTATCGGAACCGCAACGGCAAACGAGCAGCAATCTGCCCACATCTGACACATCTCCACGCCCAGCAATCCGAAGAAATAGGGGAGGATGAAGATGAGCGGAATGAAGAAAAGTCCGCTTCGTGCCGCCGCTACGATGTTGGCTCTCACCGGTTTACGGATGGTCTGCATCAGCATGTTGGTGAGCACGATGCTGGCTACGAGCGGAAAACTGAGCACCTGCCATCGCAAAGCCACCGAACCAACGGCTACAACCGCCGCATCATCGCGGAAAATACTGATGATGGAAGTTGAGAAGATGAAGCCGAGGATGGCACAGACGGCGAGGAAAACCGTGCCGCATCTGATGCAGAAAAAGAAGGCTTCCTTTACGCGGTCGTAGAGTTTGGCGCCGTAGCAGAATCCGCAGAGTGGCTGGAATCCCTGTCCCAGACCGATGACCATCGCATAGGTGAAGAAGGAGATGCGGGTAACGATGCTCATGCCCGCAATGGCTGCATCGCCAAACGCACCTGCTGCCACATTGAGCATCAGCGTAGCGATACTTCCCAGTCCCTGTCTTGACAGCGAAGGGGTTCCGCCAAAGATAATCTCCTTGGCAAAGGCGCGGGTAGGGGTGAAATTGCTGAGACGGATGCGGATGTTCTCGCCTTTATGCGTCATCCAGAACAGCATGGCGCAGCCGAAACACTGGCTGATGAGGGTGGCTACGGCGGCTCCGGTAATGCCCAGCTGGAAGTAGAGAATGAGCAGAGGAGCCAGAATCAGATTGAGCAGCACACCCGACATGATGCCCTTCATCGCATACATCGCATTGCCCTGGAAGCGCATCAGATTATTCAGCGTAAGCGAGGTGGTCATAAAGGGAGCACCCAGCAGGATAATGCCCAGATAGCGCTCTGTATAAGGAAGGATGGTGGGCGTAGAACCCATCAGAAGGCAGAGCGGAGTGAGGAACACATGACCCAGAATGGCGATGAGGAGACCGGTAAGAAAACTCAGCACAAAGCCCGTGGCTGCCATCTTCTGTGCCTCTTCCGTATGTTTGGCGCCCAACTGTCGCGAAACATAATTGCCCGATCCGTGGCCAAAGAAGAAACCTACCGCCTGAATCACAGCCATTGCTGCAAAGGAAACGCCTACCGCTGCCACACTCTGCGTGTTGATGCTGCCCACGAAATAGGTGTCGGCGAGGTTGTACATGCTCGTCGACAGCATACTGATAATCGTTGGTATGGCCATCGTAAAAATCACATGATGCACAGGGGCATGAGTGAGGAACGTATAGTTGTCTCTTTTCTCTTTCTTCATACTTTCTGATGCTCTTTATGGGCATTTCAACTTGCAAAGGTACATAAATATCCACGAAGTTGGTCAATTATGAACCAACTTTTATAAATTTATAAGAAAAGAGTTGCATTATTCATAAAATTATCGTATTTTTGCACCGCAATTGAATATATATACATAAAAAGATAACTAATGAATGATGAGATAAGAATCATACCGGTAACGACAAAAAAGGGGTTGAAAACCTTCATTCAGTTTCATTATGATCTCTACAAAGACCATAAGTTTGCCGTTCCTTTTTTGCGTTTCGACGAGATGAATACGTTGGACCCGAAGAAGAATCCTGCCTTCGAATTCTGCGAGGCACAATACTTTCTGGCGGTTGACAGCGAGGCTCGTATCGTAGGTAGAATAGCTGCCATTATCAACCATCGTGCCAACGAACAGTGGAACAAGAAGCAGGTTCGCTTCGGCTGGTTCGATTTCGTAGATAATGTTGCGGTTTCCTGTGCCTTGTTGCGCACGGTAGAAGAATGGGGCAAGAGCAGGGGAATGAACGAATGCGTTGGTCCGCTCGGATTTACGGATATGGACCGTGAGGGCTTGCTCATCGAGGGCTTCGACCGGAAGTCTACGATGTATATTAATTACAATTATCCTTATTATAAGACGCATCTGGAGAGTTATCCGCTCTATGAGAAGGATAACGACTGGCTGGAGTACCGCATCAGGATTCCGGAAGTGACGCCGGCTAAGTTTGCCAAGACTGCCCAGATGATTGAGAGCCGATATAATCTGCATGTTCATAAGTTCACCCGCAAGGAACTTACCTCGGGCGGAATGGGCAGGAAGGTGTTCGAAATCGTGAACGAAACCTATAAGAATCTCTATGATTTCCAGCAGCTTACGGAGAAGCAGATAGATGAATATGTAAATACTTATATCAAGAAGGCCGACTTGAACCTGGTGACTGGTGTGGTGGATGGCAACGCTGGCAACAAGCTGGTAGCCTTTGGTGTTTCCTTCCCTTCGTTTACCGATGCGCTCCGCGAGATAGGCAACGGCAAGCTTTTCCCTACGGGTTGGCTGAAGGTGCTGAAGGTGCTGAAGTGGCACAAGACGGATACGGTAGATTTGCTCTTGATTGGTGTTCTTCCGGAATATCGCAAGAAGGGAGCCAATGCGCTCATTTTTGCCGATTTGATAGAGCAGTATCGCCGTTATGGCTTTAAGTGGGCAGAGGCAATGCCGCAGATGGAGACCAATACCGGTGTTCAGAGCCAGTGGCAGTATCTGGAGAGCGAACAGCATCGCCGTCATCGCTGCTATAAGAAGAAGATTTAAAGCCTCTGTTTTGGGCCGTTTAGGCGTAAAAAAGATAGAAAATGGGCTAAAAAGTTAAAAAAACTAACTCGCTCTAAATTGGACTTTGATTGAAAATCAAGAAGTTGGGCGTTTGCCTATATTATATAGGTAACAATATGGAAACGAGCGGACTTCTGCTCGTTTCTGTATTTTGCAATATGCAAAGAACGCCTTCAAATATATATGCAAAGATAAATCTAATTTTCCCAAAAACACCTTTTTTACTTTGTTTTTATGATTATTTATGAAACGGGCAATATTGCGAAATACTCAATTATTTGCATGTTTCGTAAGTATTTTGAGAATATTGTTCCTTTTTCTGAATTTATTTTCGTACTTTTGCAAGCGTATTTACTTATTTTATAATAATGTATGGCAAAGAAAGATGTAAACAGATTGAAGATAATGTTGGCAGTAACC
>CAVBFV010000030.1:0-19558 GCA_963594575.1 Lachnospiraceae bacterium
ATGGCAACTGGAATGTGATGGGAGCCTTTATGTTCAACTGCTCTATCGATAGTGCTGGTGTATGGAACTTGAATACCGACACCTACTTGGGTTACAACAACTACGTGAGTTATCTGAGCCTCGACAAGCAGTCTGATTCCCAGAAGAATACCACCCGCAGTACTACTTGGAGAGAGCGCCTCTCTTTCAGCTATCGCAACGACTGGCTGGAGCTTTCGCTCGATGGAACATTGAATTATAACCATGCTACAAACAAGTTGCAGCCTAACAGCAACCTCAATACCTGGCAGTTCTCTTATGGTCCTAGCATGACGCTTACAGCGCCTTGGGGTACCAGTCTGAACTCAAGCCTCTCTATCAGCAGCCGCCGTGGCTATAGCGACAGCAGCATGAATACAGATGAGTTTGTATGGAATGCGCAGCTCTCTCAGGGCTTCCTGAAGGGCAAGCCTCTTACTATCATGCTGCAGTTCTACGATATTCTCCGCCAGCAGAGCACTTTCTCTCGTGCCATTTCTGCTACATCCCGCACGGATACGGAGTATAACGCCATCAACAGCTATGCGATGCTGCACGTGATTTACCGCCTGAATCTCTTCGGAGGCAAGGATGCCCGTAGGGGTGGACCTGAAGGTCCTGGTGGTCCTGGTGGTCGTCCAAACTTCCATGGCCGTCCATTCAATGGCGGTTTTGGCGGTGGTCGTCCAGGCGGTAGAATGTTCTAGAAAAAGAAAATGAAGTAAGCTTCATTTTAAACGATAGTAAGCCTCACTCCATGTTTACGTGAGGCTTATTTCAAACAGATATGACGAGAAAAAAGAAATCCCCGCTCTTCGTAATGAAGAACGGGGATTGTTATTTTTTCTTATCAAGAGTTCTCGATTAGAGAGCGAACTTGTAACCCAATGTAATCTGGAATACAGAGTTGCAACCTGCATCGTCAAAGTCTGCAATCTTTGTTACGCCAATATTGTAACGAGCATCTAAGCAAACGTTCATATACTCGTAAGAAAGTCCAACAGGAATAGAGAAATCAAAAGACTTGATTTTTGCTCCGTCTGGTGCATATTTATCGTAATCTACTGTAACGCCATCAACACTAACCTTGTTGCTAAGATTAAATGCTGGCTGGATACCAGCCTTTAATGCAAGACCTGGAGCTACATAAACGTTGGCAAGAATAGGGATGTTAAGATAATCCATCTTCATCTTCACGTCGCTATCTTTAACCTTTGCACCCTGCATAGAGTAGAGAAGACCACCGCTAATACCAAACATTGGTGATACATGATACTCCAACTCAGCACCTCCAACGAAGCCTGCTTTGTATTCTGCATCATCCTCTGTAACAGATGAAACGTTCAAACCTACCTTAGGCTGAATTGTAACATCACCTGCATTGTACTGTGCGAAAGCACCTACTGAAGACAGCACCATAGCTGCCATAACGAATAATTTTTTCATAATCTCTAATATTTTAAATTAATAGTTTATAATGCTCATATAGAGTATGATTAGTTATCAGTGTGTATGCTGATTCCATCATTTTTACTGGGTGCAAAGGTATGTTTTTTCTCTATTCGCTCCAAATATTTTAAGCTTTATTTTAAAATAAGCAGCAAAATATCACATATAAGTTTCTATTTCGTATATTTTTAGCAATAATTATCCCAATTTTTTGCATTGTATTTTAAAATGTTGTATATTTGCAAAGTAAGAAAGAAAGGAAGATAATTATGACTACACAAGAAAACTCCCCCTATACTCTTTGAAGTGTAGGGGGAGTTTTATTTTATTCTTCATCCTCGTCCCAGTCTTCTTCGTCAAATCCAAACATGGCTGGATCTACGAAGGCATCTAGGGCTCGGCGTTCTTTCTTTGTTGGGCGACCAGTGCCTCTTGCTCTGTCTACGAATCCGCTGATGCGGCTCATCTCCAGGAGCTCGTATTGCTTAGGGTCGGTTACGTTTTTATAGACACCATACAGCATCTTGGCGCCTACGCGCTGCTCTATGCAGTCGAGAACCTCGAAAGAGTAGGTGATAGGGGCTTTCTTGACGCTTACCACATCGCCACGCTTGATGATGAAGGAAGGCTTTCTCGTTACGCCTCCCACCATGACACGGCCATTCTTACAGGCATCGGCAGCAATGCTGCGGGTCTTGTAAATGCGGGCAGCCCAGAGCCACTTGTCTATTCTTGCTGATTCTTTCATGATTATTTCTTTCCTAGCTTATTGTATTGGTTCATGGTGATGTCGATACCAGCCAATACGAAGCTCTTGATGATCTCTACACCCAGGTCGATGGCTGGCTGCAGCTGCTTCATGTCTTCCTCAGTATATTTACCCAGCACCCAGTCTATCTGGCCGCCACGCGGATAATCGTTGCCGATGCCCATGCGCAGGCGGGCATAATTCTGACCGATAAGCTGCTGGATATGTCCCAATCCGTTATGGCCGCCGTTGCTGCCGTTCGCCTTCAGTCGGAAGGCACCCAGAGGCAGGGCTAGCTCATCGCTGATAACGAGCAGTCGGCTCTGGTCAATCTTTTCCTGATTCAGCCAATATCTTACCGCATTACCGCTGAGGTTCATGAATGTGGTAGGTTTGAGCAGGAAAATCTTTCTTCCTTTGAGCGTAGTCTCGGCCACGAAGCCATATCGCTTATCCTCAAAATGAATATTGGACGCTTTAGCAAAAGCGTCCAATACCATAAATCCTGTGTTGTGCCTGGTTCCTGCGTATTCATCGCCAGGGTTACCAAGCCCACAAATCAAATATTTATCCAATGTTTGATAATGCTTTACTCAGGTTCGTAAAATCTTTGATGACTATCGATTAAGCCTCCTCCTCAGCAGCAGCCTGTGCAGCGAGCTGAGCGTTACGTGTCATCTTGATAGAGCAAACTACAACAGCCTTGCTTGTAGCCAACTCGAGACCCTCGAATGAGAGGTCACCTACCTTGATGCTCTTACCGATCTTCAACTCTGTAACGTCGATATCGAGGTGCTCAGGGATAACCTGGTAAGGAGCTGTAACGTTGATCTTACGGATAGAGAGGTTCATACGACCACCATCACGTACACCCTGTGCAAGACCTGTCAACTTAACTGGAATACCGATAGTGATAGGCTTCTTGTCGTTAACCTCGTAGAAGTCAACGTGCAGAGGAGCGTCTGTTGTTGGGTGGAACTGGATCTCCTTCATGATAGCTGTGTGGCTCTCACCGTCGATGATGAGGTTGATAACGTATACATGAGGAGTGTAGATGATTTTACGCAACTCAGCGAATGGAACTGCGAATGACAAAGCCTCAGGAGCACCGTTCTCGCCCTTCTTCTCACCATAAAGGTTACATGGAATCAAACCTTCCTTACGCAATGTCTTAGAAGCTTTCTTGCCAAGGTCTGTACGCTTCTGACCTGTTACATTAATCTCTTTCATTTTGTGTTACTCTAAATTAAGTTATTAATAAAAAATGTGCCTTAACTCGCCATCACACGGATTAGCTTTGCTTAAAGCGGGTGCAAAATTACGAAAATTATTTGGAATGAGCAAACTTTTTGCCGAAAAACATGTTCTACATGCAGAAAAAATATTGAAAATACAATTTTTTGCTTAAATAAACTGAAATTTTTGCCCGTTTTCTTGTCTATTACCTATTTAATGTGTATTTTTGCAAGCGTATTAGGTAATTTAATAAATGAATCTTTTAAAAACATTAGAGAATGATTAATAGGGATTTGATAAGACGTAAGATTGTGCAGTTAACCTACGCATACTATCAAAACAGCGATCATAACATGGAGAACGCTGAGAAGGAGCTGATGTTTAGTCTCTCCAAGTCATACGATTTGTACAACTACATGTTGCAGCTCATCGTTGCCATCACCCAGGAGGCACGCAAGCGCTACGATGTAGATGTAGCTCGTGCCAAGAGAGAGGGTGAGCAGGAACCTTCACCACGTTTCGCATTCAATAAGTTCGCTCTGCAGCTCGAAGAGAACAAGATGCTGCTCGAATGGATAGATGTTAAGCATTCCAACTGGGATGAGGATATCGAAATGGTGCGCAAAGTGTATACTGCTATTACGTCTAGTGATCTCTATGCTGATTATGTCAGCGGAGCTATTGATGAGGAACTCGCCGATCTCGACGAGTACAGCCGCGACCGTGAGGTATGGCGCCGCATCTACAAGCAGTTCATTCAGAATAATGAAAATCTTGATGCATTCCTCGAGGAGAAGAGCCTCTACTGGAACGATGACAAGGATATCATAGATACTTTCGTGTTGAAGACTATCAAGCGTTTCGACCCGGAAGCTAAGGCCAAGCAGGAATTGCTGCCAGAATATAAGGATGCTGAAGACAGAGAGTTTGCACGCAAGCTCTTCCGTGCTACCATCCTCAACTGCGATACCTACCAGCGCTATATGAGCGAGGCTTTGCGCAACTGGGATTTCTCACGTCTTGCCTATATGGATGTGATTATCATGCAGATTGCCATCGCTGAGGTGATGAACTTCCCTGGCATCCCGGCTACCGTCACTATCAACGAGTATGTAGAACTTGCCAAGGCATACAGTACTCCTCGCAGCGGCGGTTATGTTAACGGTATGCTCGACAGCATCTGCCGCGAGCTCATCAGCCGCAACCTCATCCAGAAGGAGATGCCTGAGCGCAAGCAGCATCAGCATGCACAGCACGGCGAACATGCCGGCAAACAGCGCCCGGACAACCAGCACCCAGCCGGCCATCGTCCGCGCATTCATCGCGCTCCGGGCAAGGGTGAGTAAATAACGGAGGCCTATCTTACAGGCCACACCTTATTTATATATAGAACATAAAATAATAATAGATAATACTTTAACGACATGACAAATTTAGTATTGCAAGCAGCTGCCGGTGGTAGCAGCATGAGTTTTCTCATCATGATGGTAGCTATCTTCGCTATCATGTGGTTCTTTATGATCCGTCCTCAGCAGAAGAAGCAGAAGGAAATCCGCAAGTTCCAGAATGCTTTGGCTGAGGGTACAAAGGTTGTTACTGGCGGCGGTGTTTATGGCACTGTTAAGCGTGTTGACCTCGAGGCTAATACCGTTGATGTTGAGATAGCTCGTGGCGTGGTAATCACTGTAGCTAAGGGCTACGTGTTTGCTGATGCAGCTAGTCAGACACCTAATGCATAGTATCAAGAGCATATTGAAAGCTGTCAGAAACTTCCTGTTCAGTGGTCTGAATAAGGAGTTTCTGATTTTTTTGTTCTTTCTCGCTCTCAGCGGCATCTTCTGGCTGATGATGACGCTCAATGAGACTACCGAGAGAGAATTCAATATTCCTGTGCAGTTAACGGGCGTGCCACGCAATGCGGTAATAACCGGCGAACTCCCTGATACCGTGCATATTACGGTGCGCGATAAGGGATTCACACTCGTTACCTATGCTTACGGAGGCAGGATTCATCCGCTCACATTCCGGTTTGCCAATTATGCCGATGAGGAAACGGGAACGGGACAGATTCCGATGGCTGATGTGCAGAAACAGGTGGCATCCCAGCTCTATGGCTCTACCAAACTGATCTCCATCAAGCCGGCAAAATACGATTTCTTCTTCACCTACGGCTCTTCCAAGCGGGTGCCTGTGGTGTTCAGAGGTAAGATTACAACCAGCAAGAGCTATTATCTGGCGCATACCGAATTCCTGCCGTCTACGGTTACGGTTTATGCCAACAAGAAGCAGCTCGATGAGTTGGAATCGGTAGAAATCGAGCCGTTCAACCTGCGCAACCTGCAGGATACCATTCATCGCAACGTACCTATCAAGAAGATACGTGGCATGAAGATTGTGCCTCAGATGGTGCGCCTGGCGGTATATCCTGATGTGCTTACCGAAGAGTCGGTCGATGTGCCTGTTACGGCCATCAATATGCCTGATAACATGGTGCTCCGTACCTTCCCATCTAAAGTGGCGGTAAGATTCACCATCGGAGCCAGCCTCTTCAGAACCATCAAGCCGAGCCAGTTTAAGGTGGTAGTAGATTATAACGATCTGGCTAACAACCCTTCTGACAAGTGCAAACTCCAGTTGCGCAGCGTGCCGCGCTCGGTGAGCAAGGCGCATCTCGAACTGGAAACGGTAGATTATCTGCTGGAACAGCAATGATGGTTGATAACTGAACTTTCGCATATCAGGAAGTTAAAGGAGTTAAGGAAGTTAAGGAGTTAAGACGTATGTCTTGCAGTTTAAGAACTACGCCAAAAGACTATTGTCTTAACTCCTCAGCGACCGCAGGGAGCGATAACTCCTTTAACTCCTTTAACTTCTGAACTTGCGAAACTTGAATAATTAATAATTCATCGTGATGAAGATAGCGATAACGGGTGGCATAGGTAGCGGAAAGAGCTATGTGTGCCGGATATTGGAGAAACAGGGCATCAGGGTTTACGACTGCGATGCTGAGGCTAAGCGGCTCATGCGTACCGATGCCCGCTTGCAGGCTGGTTTGAAGAAGCTGGTGGGCGAGCAGGTTTACAGTGCAGAGGGCGTTTTGCAGAAGCCCGTGCTGGCTCAGTTTCTGCTGGCTGGCGAGGCTAACAAGCAGGCTGTCAACGATGTGGTTCATCCGGCTGTGGCGCGCGATTTCGAGCAGAGCAGCTATGAGTGGATGGAGAGTGCCATCCTCTTCGATAGCGGTTTCTACCGCCGTATCCACCTCGATTTCGTGGTCTGCGTAACGGCTCCCGTCCCGGTCCGCATCCAGCGCATCATGCAGCGTGATCATATTCCGGCAGAGAAGGCGCAGCAGTGGATAGATGCCGTCATGCCGCAGGAAGAACTCGCAGCCCGCTCCGATTTCGAAATCGTGAACGATGGCGTGCAGGATATCGAAGCACAGGTAAGGCGATTATTGAATATAATTAATAATAAAGAATAATAGAAAAGACAATGGAAACAATCCTTTCAATTGCAGGCAAGCCAGGCCTTTATAAATTGGTATCAAGAGGTAACAGAAACCTCATCGTAGAAACTCTCGATGAGACTCACAAGCGTATCCCGGCTTTCGCTACCGACCGCGTAACAAGCCTTGGTGACATCGCTATGTATACAGACGCTGATGAGGTGCCACTTTGGGAAGTGCTCGACAGCGTAAGCAAGAAGGAAGAGGGCAAGCCTAGCACTTTCAACTACAAGAAGGCGCCTGTTGCTGAGCTCCACGCTTATTTTGCTGAGGTTCTTCCTAACTACGATCGCGACCGTGTTCACGACAGCGATATCAAGAAGCTCCTCCAGTGGTACAACATTCTTGCTAAGTACGGCATCACCGATTTCAAGGCTACTCTCGCTCCTACAGAGGGTGAGAACGTAGATGATCGTGCTGAGCAAACTGCTGAATAAGAATCATTTATCAGAGTTAGCATATAACAATAAAAAAGGCTCCTGCAACACTTGCAGGAGCCTTTTTCGTACATTTATTTCTTTTTCAATCTTCTTTCTCTCTTTTCTTTCTTTTTATACTTTTCTTTTTTTACTTTTCTTTTTCAATCTTTTTCAGTTCCTTCTCAAATCTTCTGCGATACATTTCTCCCGCTATGGTCAGACCGAAGGGGAAGGCTAACCAGATGCCTAGAATGCCCAGGCCGCAAGGGAAACCCAGGGTGTAGCCCAGCGGCAAGGAGATGACGAAATAGGCGATGAAGGCATAGAGCACCATCGGCTTTACACAGGCGATGCCACGCAGCGCATTGGCAAAGGTATACTGCAGTCCGTCGCCAAACTGATATACCATCAACAGGATAATCAGCGTAGCCACATACGCCTGCACCTCCACATTATCATTAAACCAGCCACCTATCTGATGGCGAAGCAGGAACACCGGCAAACCCATACACAGCGAGAACAGCAGGTTCAGCCGGAATCCGTCGTAGGCATTGCGGCGAACTGCCCCGTAGTCCTTCTGACCCATGAAATGGCTCACGCGGATAGCCAGCGCTGCCGCCATGCCCGAAAGCACGAGATAGAAGAGCTGCGAGAGGGTAATCATCACCTGATGAGCCGCCAGCGGAATGGTTCCCAGCCAGCCCACCATCACACAGCTCAGCGTGAAGGCAGCCGACTCCATGCCCAGCTGCAGCGCCACTGGCCAGCCCAACCGGTTCATCTCCCTGAAGTCAGCCTTGGTCAGAGAACTGTGCAGAATATCGCGTCTGTATTCCCCGAAATTCTTGCCCGTCATCAGTATGCCCACCATCGCCAGCGCCATCAGAATACGGCTCACCAGCGTCGAAATACCGGCTCCCAGCAAACCCAGTTCCGGGAAGCCCGCCACACCGTAAATCAGTACCCAGTTGCCCAGAATATTGATTACGTTGCCGCCAATCATCGCCCACATCGCCACCTTGGTCTGTCCGAGTCCGTCAAGAAATTGCTTCATCGTGAAGAAAATGCCCATGAAGAGCACCGAGGCGAGGTTTACCAGAAAGTAAGGGCGGATGAGCGAGAGTAGCTCTTCAGGCTGTCCGATGTGCCCCAGATTCAGGTAGAGCACAACGAGGGCGAGGGTGAAGATGAAGCCCGTCAGCATGTTGGCACAGAAGGCATTGCGCACTTTCTGTCCGATGCAGTCGGTCCGTTCCTCGCCGTAGAGCCGTCCGATGATAGGAGTGAGGCCGTAGGTGAATCCCATATAGGATACGAATACCAGACCGAAGATATTGTTCACCAGTCCGGCAGCCGCCAGTTCCGGTGTACTGTGATGGCCAATCATCAGCGTATCAGCAAATCCCAGGATGATGGTACCCAGCTGTCCGATGATGATAGGAATGCCGATAGCTAGCAGTTCCCGGTAGTGATGTTTCTTGTTCGTCGTTATTGATGTCGTATGATTATTCATATTTGCTTTTAATTACTAATCTATTTCCTTTATTCTGCTTAAGAGCATGCAAAGTTACGGCTTTATTCACTAATTACCAAATTTAAAAAGGTAAAAAAGTAAAAAAGTAAAAAGGTAAAAAGAACCTAGCGGGGGCAAGCTAGCTAGGGGGCTCTTTTTACCTTTTTTAAGGGACCAGCGATAGAATCGCTGGGAACGGGGACAGGAGGGGGTTAAAGCTTCTTTTTACTTTTTTACCTTTTTACTTTTTTACCTTTAAATGTATGAACTTCCTTCCTCTTTCTGTCCATACGAGGTAGGTGTGGGTATAGGCGGTGCCCAGTTTCTCCTGTGCCCCATCGCAGTGAGGGTCGGGGAGGGTAGAGTAGCGGGTGCGGCTCTTCGCCAGGCCCATGTGGGCATAATCAGCATAGAGCAGATACTGGCCGCTCTGGTAGTACTGGATATGAAGGGCACAGAGCTGGCGGTTCAACTCCTGCGCCGTGATACCCAGCTCCTTTGCTATCTGCGTGGTGGTATAGCAGGAAACAGAGTTGAGCACATTGTCGGTGTAGAGCGCCTTCGGCAGAAGATGATCCACCTGATTCTCCAACTGGATGATGTTCTCACCGTTCTTGGCGATGCAAACCACCTGTTCGTCTACCACACCGTTCAGCCGGCGAATCTCCGTATCCTGTTCTCCGATGAGTTTCTTCTGCTGATCAATCTGCACTTGCTGGTTTTTCAGCAGATTCTCCTTCTCCTTGAGTGTAGCTCTGAGAATCTCTTCAGCATGCCGAATCGTCTCCTCATCACTCTCGCCCTGCTTTACCGGAATATAACCGCCCGTCTTGCGAATCTGTGGCAGTACCTCGGAAGTAACCCAGTTTTTGAACTTCACCGCCGTAGGAAGCTTGGAGCCGAGAACCAAAGCATAGAATCCGCTCTCGTTGACGAAAAGCATCTGAGTCCAGCGTTTAGCCTCGCTTCCATCCTTCTTAAAACCTGTCACTACCCATGCACTGCGTTTTGCCGTATCAAGTGGTTTAACTAGTTGATATACAGCATCGTTTGCTCTTTTGTACCCCAGCACGTCACAGACATCTTTCGCGCAGAACAAGGGCTCCCCGTTTTCATCGGTCAAGGTGCGAATCTTACCGAATTCAGGGTTTTCAAACACAACAGCATTTCCCGCTGTCTTTTCATTCTTCATTTCTTCCTTTTTTGTTTTATAATTTTTTTCCATGATATAAAAATGTTTAATTATTATGTTGAATGTTGAATGTTGAATGTTAAATTGAATGTTGAGTGTTGAATGTTGAATGTTGATTTTTTGCCTAACGGACTCAAGGGCGCTAGCCTAATTCAACATTCAACACTCAACATTCAACATTACAAAATCGTTCCCCAAATGCTCTCATCCCTGTCTCTCGCAGCGGTGATGGCATTGATGAGGCGGTGGAGCCAGATGCGGGAGTTCACAACCATGCCCTTCACACGGTTCTCACCCACCAGGATGCAGCCCTGCGTATCATCGGGATAATTGCCGGCATGGATGCGGATGCCCTCAAAATTGGGGACACCCAACAGCAGCGGCAACCACATCTTAAACCTCGGCGACTTGCTGACCACCACCGGATAAGTGCCCTCAGGTATCGCCGTCGTGCCCTTCATCTTCTGCGCCTTCTTGCCCGATACACGCCCCAACCGCACATTCTCCTCGGCAGGACTTAGCTCCACGCCCAGAAGGTTGCGCCAGCACGGCTCCATCGTATCACAGAAATACGAGTCCGCATTCAGCTTCTCCGCAGGCACCTCACACACCGTCTTCAGCCCCCTGCACTTGTTCACACTCTCAATCGTGCGCTTCTTCACATCCTCATCCTTCAGGATGTAAAGGCGACCTATCGTGTAGGTCTTCTTCTTCGCTATACGTTTTAAAACTATCTGCATAAGTAAAAATAAATTTAAGATTCAATAACCATACCGTCGTGGCGGTACTTAAGCTTCTCAAAACTGTCACAACTGTCACAACTGTCACGCTTGCCCGTATACTGATACGCCCGCCTGATGTAATTTCGGTGCAGCCACTGCCTGATCATCATGTCGGTACCCTTCGCATCCAAACCATGCTCCAGCCGGATGGCAAGCAACTGCGCAGCCGTAAAGTTATCGGGCAGTATCTGTAAAAGATTCTGAGGTCCACGCTTCGAACTCCTCTCCGCCGTATAGTTCTCCTTCGCAATCATATCGCCGAAGAACCGCATCTTGCAGTACAGGTCATACTGCTCGCTCCAGCGGATAAACTCGTCAATCTCCGGCTCCCACTTGCAACCATTGGCTACATACAGCACGCACGCCTTCAGGTAAGCGATGACGTTGGCACGGAACGAGAGATTCTCAAACGTCCTGTCCTGCGACAGCCTGGCAAACTCAGCATTCTCATCCTTCAGTTTGAGGGCAAGCTGAAACGCCTCCTTACACTCAATCAGACCCGTTACTTTGTTCAGATTTTCGATGTAAGGCCGTAGCGCCTCACGGTACGATTCATCATAAGTTCCGTAAACAGGCATATCCTCGCCGATTTCTCTTTCGGGAATGGTACAGAAGTTGATACGGCTGATAGGACCATCGGTAAGAACCTTAGAGAAGTAACGCTGACCCTTCTGGATGGTGGTAGATGCATTCCAGTTGAACCGGATGGTAACACGCTCCGTAACACTCATCGTTCCTACGCGAGTTTGTCCATATTTATTACCCGGGTCGGCGGCAAGACACATGATACGGAACTGCTGACTTCCGCTACCCTTGAGCGCATCAAACTGGTCGAGCTCATTGAGCGAAGTATAGAGGAAATGTTCCTGCGCTTCAGCCGTTCTCATCACGAAAGCCGGGTTCGTCATATCCGCATCAATCTCCTGGATAATCAGGTTTTCAGGTCTCTTGCGCTTATCCTTGTTGGCACCCTTGCGCAGCATCTCATCCTTCCACGCCTTCTCGCGCTTCAGGTTTTCAGCATCCCTCAGTCTGATATCCTCCATAATGAAATCGATAGGCCTGTTCACGCTGCTCTTACCCGCTCCGGTACCCGCAAGCAGCAGCGTCATCAGTCTCGCCTCGTGCTCCACGTTGTCAATATACCGGAACCTCGTCTTCCAGAGATGCGTAGCCAGCGGCGGGAAGATGGCGTGCGCCACAGCCGGCTTATAAATTTCCGGCGTCCTCGATATCAGCAGCTCCACCAGCTTCGGCAGTTTCTTCGGCATCTCCGGTGGGTCAGGATAATCCTCATCAGCCCTATTACCTGTTAACTGTAAACTATTAACTTGTTGATTAGCCTTCTGCTCCGCCATCGCATTCACCCTCATCACTTCCCTCGACATCGGCTTCGTATTGTCAGCATATTTCGCATAGAAGTCGTGAATCAGCTGATGGCAGTCGTTCTCCTGATAGTAGCTCGGCATTTTCACCCTCACCACCTTCATCAGTTCCTCTTCCTCCATCACCCTCGAAGCACCGGCGCTCATGATAGCCAGCAGCGAGGAGTGTCTCGACCCCACGGTATCAATCTCCATACCCCCGAGTCCGGCAGCCTGCGTAAAGAGGTCAAACGCAATCAGATTCTTCTCTCTGGCTTCCAGTCCGCCAGCATTCTGATTGCCTCCAGAATCCCCGATATGAGGAGCATCAGCACCATGGCTATCACCAGGTTGGGCAGGCTGAACAGCAGAGCCAGCAGAAACAGCAGGATTGCCGTCGTTGCCCGATAGTCTATTATTTTCATTATTCTTACCATTGTCATTAACTTTTAACTGTAAACTATTAACTTTCCCACCTCTTCCGTCCACGGTCAGTCCGCGGTCTAGATACGCCTGCCTTCGCATCAGAATTTCCTTCTCGCTCAGCACAGCGCACCACATCTTCGACCTGTAGATTTCCGAGTCCTTATCCGTAAGATAAATCATTCTCTCCGGTGTGATGCAGCTCTCGTCATACGGCACCCCCAGCGCCTCGCAATACGCCTTCTGCGTCTCCTCGATGGTCATTCCTACCGGCAGTCTGATACCGATGTGCAGCTTCTTCCGGGCACTGTAGCAGAGGTGCAGCAGCGAGCCGTTCCAGATGCTGTCAGAGCAGTTCAGTTCCCTTGCCTTCTCGATAGCCTTGTCTACATACTCCCTGTCATCCACGTCGATGATAGTCTGGAACATGAAGCTCTCGGGCTGGGCATTCTCCTGTCTGCGCACATTGTTCTTGAAGATGCCGTAGTGGGGACAGAAGAAAGGCAGTTCGCTCTTCAGCCTGTCCTGCGCCTTCTTCACCGCCTCTGCATCGTTGGCATTCACCTTCGGGATAGGCAGCTCGCCCCTGATCTGCTGAATCATCTTCCTGATTTCCGGCGATGCAATCACCTTGTCATACACCGCCAGACTGTTGGAAAACACCTTCCCCTTATTGCCCTTGCGATAAGGGTTCAGTGCAATTACATGTTGTGTTTCTGTCATGTTATTTCGTTAATAAAAGATTGGTTTGTGGGGTAATGCCCTCTTCCGTTTTCTCTACTCTCAGTCGCCTGTAAGAAGGATGACTGAACACATACGCTTTCACTTCCATCATTTTAAATAATTTAGAAGATTGGAGGCTCCCACCATGGTTGATGTGCAGATACACAAAAGCCCCCGAAACTCAGACCGCATTGGTTCTGAATTCCGGGGGCAAAGGTAAGGCAAATTTCTCGCTTCTACCTAGTACGTACTATGTACGCGTACTAGTACTACCTGCCAGATTAACCTCTGATAGCAGGCATCACTTTTTCGAGGAAGGGAATCGTTTTCTTCTGATCCATTCCTCGGTTGTAGGCGGCTCTCATCGAGTTCGGATTAGGACCCCAATAATTGCCGAATACGCTCCATATATTATCGATTTTCAACTCTGTACCTATCTGGCTGGCAAGGATGGCAGCTTCGGATGATGACAGTCCTGAGGGCATGAAATCTTCAGTTACCATGCCTATCTCTATCAGGTTGTTCTTTATCCTCTGAGCCTTATCCGTTTTCAGCTCATCCGGCATCTCAGCATTTCTGCATGAGTTTTGCTCACAGGCATTGCTGCCATAATAGTTCTCCACATGCTCGAAGTACGAGCTACCAGCGTTCATGATGATCACTCTTTGTCCAGACATTTCTCATCCTCCTTTCCCTGATAGTTGTTCATGTGCTCGATATATTGTCCACCATTCATCTGTATGGTATTGTTGATAACGATGGTGAAGTGCTTTATTACAAAGCGAATAAATTTGCCTAAAAAAAATGCTTTCATCTTCTTTTGTTGTATTTAGGTTGATAAACTGTTTCCTCCTCATTTTAGTAGAGAGACGTGTGTTTGCGCTAACGTTTTTAGCGTAAGCCGCTGGAGAACTGCCGAGCGCCTACTATCGTAAGGTGTGGGGGCGGGTAAGGTTGTGTTTACTTTCTGGTTGTTGATATGGCATTAAGTTGATACTTGGTCGCAGATACCTGGCATCTCGACCGATTATTAGTAATTATAGCATACCACAGCTCGCTTAGGAGTTCTCCTAAGCTTCCGAAACACCTTTTCTTCATAAAGTCGAGGTGATTGCTGTTAATATGCTTCATTTTTTTCATAATTTCAAAATTTCGTGCAAAGGTAATAAAAAACATTCAAATAACCAAATAAAAATTGAGCGTTATGACGCTCACTTTAATTTAATGTTTATTATACATACGTGTGATGTTTTTAACAGATTAAACGCCATTCCACCTCACGCATCCCTGTAATTCCCTTCATGCCCCCTGCCATTCTCCTCACGCCCCCTGCCATTCTCCTCACGCCCCCTGCCATTCCCCTCACGCCCTGAAGGGGCAGAAGCTCCTAGCCCAGGGCATTCGCCCTGGGTATTCATGTCCGCACGCCTGGCGCCCTGAAAGGGCAAAAGCTTTATATGGCGCCCCGAATATGATAAATAAGCCGAAAAAATAGGAGAAAAAATGATGTAAATGGATTCTTTTTTGTACTTTTGTACGCAATTAAAGAAATGCAAGACTTATGGAATCTAGATTCTTGACCAATTATACAGAGACAACCTTCCTGTCTACCATTCAGATGAACTTGCGCCGCTGCAAGTCATTTGCTTTTTCAGTCAGCTTTATCAAGAAAGCCGGCCTGGTACTCTTGGCTAAAGACATTAGTGCTGCTATAGAGCGTGGAGCTAAAGGAAGAATTATCACTTCTACTTATCAGAATTTTACCGATGTAGAATCGTTAAACTACTTCTTGAGTTTGGCGCAACATCCTAATTTTGAGTGTCATCTGGACGATGAATGTTTCCACGATGAGAAGAACTATTTTACCAATGGTTTCCATTCTAAAGGCTATATTTTCGAACTGGAAAATGGTATAGAAATGGTTGTTGGTTCTTCTAATATCACACGCTATGCTTTGCTGAAAAACATAGAGTGGGATTTGGTGGTGAATTGCGAGCATGATACCGAGGCTTATCTCGACGCAATGAATGAGTTTGAAAGCCTATGGAATCAGACTTATGAATTATCGCAGGAAAGAATCAAAGAATATGCTACCAAACTCTGTTTTGCTATTGAGCATTGGGATATGGATTATGACATGGCGGATTTTGAAATCAAACCTAATTATATGCAGCGCAAAGCACTCAGGGAATTGAACCGCTATCGTGCCATCGGTCAGGAGAGGGCTTTGGTGATTTCTGCAACTGGCTCTGGAAAAACATATCTGGCAGCATTCGATGCGCTCAATTTCAACCCCAACAGATTGCTCTATATCGTACACGAGGGCTCTATCTTGAAGAAATCCCTGGAGACATTCCAAAAGGTCTTTGGTGGCTCTAAAACCTGCGGTCTGTATAATGCAGAGGCAAAGGAAACATGGGAAGATTTCCTGTTCTCTACCAATGTTTCGATGTGCCGTTCGCTCGAACTCTTTGATAAGAAAGAATTCGATTATATTATCATCGATGAATGTCATCATGCTGTGGCTGACAGTTATCGGAAGATTATCGACTATTTTGAGCCAGAGTTCCTGCTGGGCTTGACTGCTACAGAGAACCGAATGGATAATCAGGATGTAGTAGAGATTTTCGGCAATAATATCCCATACGAGTTGCGACTTCGTGATGCCATCATCAATGAGCTGATTGTGCCTTTCCACTATTATGGTATTCGTGATGAACTGGTTGATTATGGTTTGACAGCATCTGGCGAACGCCGTTTGATATCGCAAATCTCTACACCTGAAAACTGTGAGTTTATCCATCAGCAGATAGAGAAGCATCGTATGGAGGGGCAGAAACTGAAGGCACTGGCTTTCTGTAGAAACATCCAGCATGCCAGAATGATGGCTGATAATCTGGGTGATTATTACCATACAGCCTTTTTGAGTGGTAAGAACAAAACGGGTGAACGTATTCGTGCTTACAATGATTTACAGGATGAAAACCGGGATTTGGAAATCTTGTTTGCTGTAGATATCCTGAACGAGGGTGTGGATATTCCTGGTGTCAACATGGTGCTTTTTCTGCGCCCAACGGAATCGAGTACCATTTTCTTGCAGCAATTGGGTCGAGGTCTTCGTAAGTATACAAACAAGCCTTATGTTACGATACTCGATTTCATTGGCAACAGCTATAAGCGTAGCGTTCATATAGCCTTGGCGCTAGGCAGTCTTTCCCGCAATTCTATTTTGGAAAAGAAACTCTTGAAGTTCATGGTAAGGAATGATTTCAAGAGCTTGGGCTTGGATAAATATGGCGTTGAGGTACACATCGATGACCTTTCCAAAGAGGAAATCATCGACAAGATTGAGAGCGAGAATTTCAACCGCATCAACTATCTGAAGATGGATTATCAGAACTTCAAGGCATATCTGAAAACTCCGTCTTATCCATCGCACATGGATTATATGAATAGTGATTATGCTCCTAATCTCTTGAAATTCATGAAGATAAAGATTGGCTCCAAGAAAACCAATTCTTATTATGGTTTCTTGAAGGGTATAGAAGAAGAGGGCTTGCCGGTATTCTCAGAAGAGCAGATTGCTTGTATCAATTATCTGTCTGGTCTTTTGCCTTTGGTAAGAGAACATGAGTATTTGGTAGTCAAGAATTTACTGAACGGAGAGACTACGTTATCGCATATAGAAGCCAATATCCGGGAGGAGATTCCTGGTTTCAAGCATGAGCAACTGGAGCATGCTTTACGATTCCTGAAAGAGGGATTTGCGGTGAAGATAGAAGCGGGTGAAGTGCAATTATGTGGCGAAAGAGAAGATGAATATGATGCTTATCTGCAAGATTTGCTCAACTATGGTTTGACGCAATATGAAGCCAGATATGCTGATACGAAAGAAGATTTCCTGTTATGGCAGGATTATCGTCAGGACCAGGTGCTCTTGAAGATACTGGAGAATCCGAAGCACAATCAGTATGGCACTTATTATAAAAATGGCAATATGTATGTCTTTGCGGGTTTAAAGAAGGATGCCTCTCTGGATGAACATTTGAAGTATAATGACAAGTTCTTGTCGCCTGATGTTTTCCAGTGGGAAAGTATTAATGATATTTCAGACAAGGACGTGGCTAAGCAGCAAGCCGCTAAGAGAGTCTTTGTGTTTGTGAGAAAGGTAAATATGGAGAATGGCATCACCCTGCCGTACACCTATGTAGGAACGGGTCATTTGGAGAATCCGAGAAAGGATGCAACGACGAATGGTTCTATATTGTATGATATCCACATGGACAATCCGTTGTCTCAGGAATTGCAGGAAGATTTCCAGTGGATGGAGTAAATGATATTTTAAATAGAAGATAAGAACAATGAAACATTATAATGTGGTTGCAGCCGTGGTTTGCCATGATGGCAAGTATCTCTGCATGCAGAAAGGCAAGACGAAGTTTGGTTATACCAGCTATAAATGGGAGTTTCCTGGTGGCAAGATTGAGCCTGGTGAAACTCCTCAACAGGCGCTGGCTCGTGAACTGATGGAGGAGATGGAGTATCCTGTAGAAGTAGGAGAGGAGTTGGTAACTGTGAATCACGAGTATCCCGATTTCTCGATAACCATGACTGCCTTTCTGTGCACCCCAAAAGGCGATGCTAACGGGTTCAAGAGACGTGAGCACGCTGATAGCAAGTGGTGCAGCAAAGATGAACTGAAAGTGCTCGACTGGGCTGCAGCGGATGTTGATGTAGTGGAAGGTATCTTTCACTAGTCAATCCCGTTATCCGATAAGGCAAATCCCTCTATATAGAATTTCTCCTTAATATCGTTTATGATAGCTTCTTTCTGCTCCTCGTCAGAGTCTTCTTTCTCGAACGCAAGTATCAGATAATCATTGGATTTCGATGGTGAGAATATCTTGCCGATAAGCTTTCTGAAATTCCGGCTGACAAATTCTTCTACTTGCGTTTCTTCCTTCGGCGTGAGGCGATAAAAGTCGTATCTTTCGTCCAGCATCTTCTGGATTTCATCACGGAACATCTTGCGAACCCGGTTCTTCCAGGCAAATTTCTGGTGCTCGTTATGACGGGCATACAGAGATACAACATAGAGGAAGTTGACATCGTAGTGGAAGACGAGAAGGGTGTCGCGGTCGAACAGGCGGTCGTTGAAATGCTGGGTGTTGAAGCACTTCTGTTCCCTGTCGGTTGACGAAATCTGGTCTGAGAAAGAGAGATTCTCTGCCATTTTTGCGCTGATGAAGAAGTTCGGAATGATGTTGTAGCCTTCTGTCAGGTCGTCACGAAGCTTCGGTATGTTGCCAAAATTACGCTTGTCGTATTGCAACTCTTCATCGTCCTTATCGTCGTTCATAAAGAGGTTCAGGTTCCACTGAATGATGTTTCTGGCGTATGTAAACTGCTTATATACAGATTCTTTGCCGATGGAATGACCTAGCTTGTAATATTTGCTGTCGCCGATGTAATAAACTGGCTCCTGATTTCTTGTTGTAATCAGGTTCTGGTAGCTGTACAGATGGTCTATGCGCTTGCCGTCAGCCTGTTCTTTCAGTCCGGCTGGGATGTTCTTCTCGCCGAGAAGTTCATCGATAATAGCCTCGAAAACGATATTGAAACTCTTAACCAGAAGATACTCCTTGCGTTCCTTCTGGATGTTCATGCGCTTGGCATTATCAAAGAAATCGTAGCATAGTTGCCAGAGGCGTAATGCCTTGTCAGAGAAGTACTTGTATTTAATCTGGAGAAGTCTTGTCTTTCCCAGTCCATCCAGATAGGTCTCGAAACGATAGCCTGTTATCAGCTGGAAATTGCAGTTGATATGATTGGTGAAGCCGTATCTTTCGCTGATATAATTCAAGATGGAATAGAAGATAATCAAGAGCTCTTCATCAAAATTGATCTGCTTTTTTCTGTTGACAGGTTGGGTATAAACAGGGCTGTTTTTGCTGATGATGGCTCTCGTGGTGGCTATGGTCTTTGACCAATGAATGCGGTTGTAACCGGAATGGATATTCTTCAGGATGAAGAAGATGAAATCCTGGTTATGCTTGTTGAAGTCGATGAGGGCCAGCAGGATATCGAGGAAGGTGTTGTTGATTTGTCTGTTACTTTTACCGAGGCACGCTATTTTCTGGTGATAGACAATGCCGTTTCTGGTGGTATTGTTGTAAACCTCGA
>CAVBFV010000031.1:0-18982 GCA_963594575.1 Lachnospiraceae bacterium
ACGACCCCCTGATTAACAGTCAGGTGCTCTAACCAACTGAGCTATTGAAGCATTAGAGGTAAATGATTTCTCATTTGCGGTTGCAAAGGTAGTGACTTTTTTTTATTCCACCAAATTTTTTTCAGAAAAAAATGAATTTTCAGTAAAAAAACATCATTTTTTTGTGATTTAGGCTTCTTTTTAGGATATAAATGAGTATTTTTGTAGGCGAAAGGCGTACTTTAACGCATAGTGTAGTTTTTAGAAATAAATAAACGAGATGATAAATAAATTATATGTAATGGTGCTCGCCATGGTGCTCGCCATGCCTGCATGGGCACAAAAGGAGAAAAATCACGACTTTGTGGTAGCTAAGAATATGGATGTCTTTACGTCTATCTATAAGAATTTGGATATGATGTATGTGGATACACTCGATGCTGATGAGGTGATAGGCAACGGCATCAATGCCATGTTGCGGAGCCTTGATCCATACACAGAGTATTATCCAGAGTCGGAAGTGAAGGAACTCAAGAATATGCTTACGGGCAAGTATGCTGGTATAGGTTCGGTAGTGAGATACAACTATCAGTTGGGTTATACAGTTATCAACGAGCCTTACGAGGGAATGCCAGCCCAGGAGGCAGGACTTAAGAAGGGTGACATCATCCTGAGTATTAACGACTCTACGATGAAGGGCAAGGAGGTGAGCTATGTGAGCGACCGCCTTCGCGGAGAGCCCGGCACTTCGTTTATTCTTAAGGTGAAGCGCCCAAGTACGGGCAAGGTGATGAAGGTGAAGCTCACCCGACGCACCATACAGATGCCATTTCTTCCTTATTATGGGTTGTTGGACGGTGGAATAGGTTATATTAATTTCAACTCCTTTACCGACCAGTGTGCCAAGGATGTGCGCCGTGCTTTCATCGACTTGAAGAAGCAGGGAGCCAAGAAACTTGTCTTCGACTTGCGTAACAATGGCGGAGGCTCTGTAAGCGAGGCGGTGAGCATTGTGAATATGTTCTTGCCCAAGGATAAGGTCGTGCTAACAATGAAGGGTAAGTTGCAGCGTGCCAACAATGAATACAAAACCACGGTGGAGCCTATTGATACACTGATGCCTATCGTGGTGCTTGTGAGCGGAAATACTGCCAGCGCAGCCGAGATATTGAGTGGAAGCCTGCAGGATTATGACCGTGCTATTATATTAGGTACGCGCACGTATGGGAAGGGACTTGTTCAGGCTACGATGGACTTGCCTTACAATGGACAGATGAAACTTACCACGAGCAAGTATTACATTCCCAGCGGGCGATGCGTGCAGGCTCTCAACTATAAGCATGCCAAGGGTGGATATGTGGAGCATGTGCCCGATTCGCTTACCAAGGTGTTCTATACAGCAGGAGGACGTGAGGTACGTGATGGTGGTGGCGTGAAGCCGGATGTAGAGGTGAAGCCCGACTCGTTGCCCAATATCGCTTACTATCTGGCAGGAGCACGCGACAGTAACGAGCTGATGCTCAACTACGAGGTGGATTATATAGCCAAGCATCCTACGATAGCTCCGGCCAAGGATTTTGCTCTTACCGATGCTGATTACGAGGAGTTTAAGGCTCGTGTACTGAAAGCCGACTTCAAGTATGACAGAGAGACGGAGAAGTATCTGAAAGATCTGATGAAACTGGCTCGTTTTGAAGGTTATTATGATGATGCGAAGCCAGAATTCGATGCCCTTGCCAAGAAACTGAGTCACAATGTGGCCAAGGATCTCGACTATAACAAGCAGTACATCAAGCGCTTGCTCGAAAATGATATTGTGGCAGCCTACTATTATCAGGGTGGAGCCATCAGAAATTCCTTACGTTATGACAAGCAGGTGAAGGAAGCTGTCAGATTACTCAATACACCCGAAGAATATAAAAAACTCCTGAGGCCCAGCGAAAAAGAGAGCGAAAAGGTACACAAATGATTAAAAATGTGCATGTTGTAGAATAAAATATTCAAAAAACTTTGGTCAGAACCAAAAAAAATCGTAATTTTGCAACGTTCAGTGGAATGAGGGGCTCACAAAGAGTTCCTCATTTTATTTTAATAAGAAATATATGATAGATAAAAACGTCGTAAAAAAATTAGTTGACGAATGGCTCCAAGACAAGGAATATTTCTTGGTAAGCATTGAAATCAGTCCTGACGACAAGATTGTCGTTGAAATAGATCATGCCGATGGTGTGTGGATAGAGGACTGTGTGGCCCTGAGCAGATTTATAGAGGACCACTTGAATCGTGATGAGGAGGACTATGAGCTGGAAGTTGGTTCAGCAGGACTTGGGCAGCCTTTCAAGGTACCACAGCAGTACGTCAACTTCATCGGTAAGGAGGTGGAGGTGCTCGATGCTGATGGCAAGAAGGTGAAGGGCATTCTGCATTCTGTAGATGGCAACGACTTCAGTGTGAGTGTTGAGGAGAAAGTAAAGGTAGAAGGCAAGAAGCGCCCTGTGAAGCAGGACGTGCTGCATACCTATCAGATGGATAAGGTAAAATATACAAAATACGTAATAAGTTTCAAATAAGCTATGGCAGTAAAGAAAATGCAAGAAGAAACTGCGAGTATGATTGATACATTCCGCGAGTTTAAAGAAACCAAGAATATCGACCGTACAACATTGGTAAGTGTATTGGAGGAAAGCTTCCGCAATGTACTTGCCAGAATTTTCGGTAGTGATGAGAATTTCGATGTAATCGTAAACCCAGACAAGGGCGATTTCGAGATTTATCGTAACCGTGTCGTTGTTGCTGATGGTGAGGTAGAAGATGAAAACAAGGAGATTACGCTTACCGAAGCACGCAAGATTGAGCCTGACTATGAGGTAGGTGAGGATGTGAGCGAGAAGGTAGATTTCAATAAGTTCGGTCGCCGTGCCATCTTGACTCTTCGCCAGACTTTGGCTTCTAAGATTCTTGAACTTGAGCACGACTCACTCTACAATAAATATAAAGACCGTGTTGGACAGGTAATCTCTGGTGAGGTTTATCAGGTATGGAAGCGCGAGGTTCTTATCGTTGATGACGAGAACAACGAGTTGATGTTGCCTAAGACGGAGCAGATTCCTGGCGATATGTATCGTAAGGGCGAGACTGTACGTGCCGTCATCCTTCGTGTTGACAACGATAACAACAATCCTAAGATTATCTTGAGCCGTACAGCGCCAATCTTCCTGCAGCGTCTGTTGGAGGCTGAGGTTCCTGAGATTGCAGATGGCTTGGTTGCTATCCGTCGCATTGCCCGTCTCCCTGGCGAGCGTGCCAAGATTGCTGTAGAGAGCTTCGATGAGCGTATCGACCCAGTTGGAGCTTGTGTAGGTGTTAAGGGTAGCCGTGTTCACGGTATCGTTCGCGAGCTTTGCAACGAGAACCTCGACGTCATCAACTATAGCTCTAATACCAAGCTGTTTATCCAGCGTGCCTTGGCACCAGCCAATATTACGTCTGTGAATATCGACGAGGAGAACAAGAAGGCAGAGGTGTTCCTGAAGCCTGAGGAGGTTAGCCTGGCTATCGGCCGTGGCGGTATGAACATCAAGTTGGCTTCTATGTTGACAGAATATACCATCGATGTATTCCGTGAGGTAGATGAGAATGAGGCTGACGAGGATATCTACTTGGATGAATTCTCTGACGAGATTGATCAGTGGGTTATCGATGCCATCAAGGGTATCGGTTATGACACTGCTAAGCAGGTGCTCAATGCCCCACGTGATATGATCGTAGAGAAGGCTGACCTTGAGGAGGAAACCGTGGATAACGTACTCAAGGTATTGAGAGCTGAATTCGAACAATAATTTCCCTAGCTGGCGAGTGCTTGCAGGGAATCTAACTTTAAAAATAGGAGAATAAAATAATTTATGAGCATCAGATTAAATAAAGCACTACGTGAATTAAATATAGGACTTCAGACGGCAGTTGAATTCCTAGAGAAAAGAAAAGACCTGGGAGATGTCAAGGCAGAACCGAGCTTCAAACTCACCGACCAGCAATATAAGGCATTGAATGATGCCTTCAGTCAGGACAGAGAGGTTCGTGATCAGGCTGAGAAACTCTTTACCAAAAAAGCAAAAGATAAGAAGCGTGCGCCAGAGCAGAAGGACAATCGCGCCGAAAGCTTGTTGGAGTCTAAAGAACAGCAGCAGTACAAGCCGCTGGGAAAGATAGACTTGGACAATATCGGTAAGAAACCTGCTGCAGAGTCTGTTGCGAAAAAGCCTGAGACTGCTGCCGTCAGTCCTGAGCAGAAGAAAGACGCTCCTAAGGCTGAGCATAAGAACGAACAGAAGCCACAGCAGGCTTCTCAGCATAAACAGCAAATGAAACAGGAAAATCATCAGAAATCACAGCAGTCAAACGCTCAGATGAATAAGCAGAATGCTCCGCAGGGAAAGAGAGAGCATCATCATGCTAAGAATGAAGTTGCACAGCATTCTGCTGGCGCAGCTGACAACAGCGTGTTTACTCTCAAGAGTGAGAAGAAGTTTACTTCAAATGAGCCTAAGGTGTTGGGTAAGATAGATTTGTCTTCTCTCAACCAGAGCACCCGTCCTAAGAAGAAAACAAAGGAAGAGCGCCGAAAGGAACGTGAGGAGAAAATGGCTCAACAGCATAATGAGCGCAAAAAGCGTGTTCGTATCAACAAAGAACGTGTTGACATCAATGCCGAAGCTAAGAATAATGGCGGAGGTAATGGCAACAACGGCGGTAATAACAAGAAGAACAAAAACCGCAACAGAAATAATAACAATAATAATCGCGGCAATAACAACAACCGCGGCAACCAGCGTCAGATCGAGGTGGATGACGAGGCTGTAGCACGCCAGGTTAAGGAGACTCTTGCACGTTTGACCAGCAAGAGCCAGAACAAGAAGGGTGCTAAGTATCGTAAGGAGAAGCGTGAGGCTGTTCAGGAGAAGTTGCAGGATCAGGCTCGTCAGGAGCAGAAGGAAAGCAAGACCCTGAAACTTACTGAGTTCGTTACCGTTAGCGAGTTGGCTACGATGATGGATATCAGTGTTACTCAGGTTATCTCTACCCTGATGGGCGTAGGTATCATGGTATCTATCAACCAGCGCCTGGATGCAGAGACCATCAACATGGTAGCTGAGGAGTTCGGTTTCAAGACCGAATACGTGAGTGCCGAGGTTCAGGAGGCCGTGAGCGAGGAAGAGGATGATGAGAACGACTTGGTTCCACGTGCTCCAATCGTAACCGTGATGGGTCACGTAGACCATGGTAAGACCTCTTTGCTCGACTATATCCGCAATACCAATGTGATTGCCGGTGAGGCTGGTGGTATTACCCAGCATATCGGTGCCTACAGTGTGACTCTGAACAGCGGTCGCAAGGTAACCTTCCTGGATACTCCAGGTCATGAGGCGTTTACCGCCATGCGTGCCCGTGGTGCTCAGGCTACCGATATCGCCATCATCATCATCGCAGCCGATGACTCTGTGATGCCTACTACCAAGGAGGCTATCGCTCATGCGCAGGCTGCTGGTGTGCCAATGGTATTCGCTATCAACAAGATTGATAAGCCAGGTGCTAACCCAGACCGTATCCGTGAGGACTTGGCTAACATGAACCTGCTCGTTGAGGAGTGGGGTGGTAAGTATCAGTGCCAGGAAATCAGTGCCAAGAAGGGTATCGGTGTTCACGATCTGCTCGACAAGGTGCTCCTCGAGGCTGATATGCTCGACTTGAAGGCTAACCCTAACCGTCGTGCCACAGGTACCATCATCGAGTCTTCGCTCGACAAGGGTCGTGGATATGTTTCTACCGTATTGGTTGCTAATGGTACCTTGAAGGTAGGCGACATCGTACTCGCCGGTACTTCTTGGGGTCGTGTCAAGGCGATGTTCAATGAGCGTAATGCCAACATCAAGTCGGCTGCTCCAGCAGAGCCTGCTATCATCCTCGGTTTGAATGGCGCTCCTACAGCAGGTGACCAGTTCCATGTGATTGAGACAGAACAAGAGGCTCGTGAGATTGCCAACAAGCGTGAGCAGTTGCAGCGTGAGCAGGGCTTGCGTACTCAGAAGCGCTTGACCCTGGGTGATATCTCTCACCGTATCGCACGTGGTGAGTTCCACGAGTTGAACGTCATCGTAAAGGGTGATACCGACGGTTCTGTTGAGGCATTGAGCGACTCATTCATCAAGCTTTCTACCGAGAAGGTTCAGGTGAACGTAGTCAACAAGGCAGTAGGTCAGATTTCAGAGAACGACGTGATGTTGGCTTCTGCTTCAGATGCAGTCATCGTTGGTTTCCAGGTTCGTCCATCTGCCGATGCTCGTAAGGCTGCCGACCGTGAGGGTGTTGAAATCAACACATACTCTATCATCTACGATGCTATCGACGATATCAAGAGTGCGATGGTTGGTATGCTCGACAAGGTGAAGAAGGAAATCGTTACCGGTCAGGTTGAGGTTAAGCAGACCTTCAAGATTTCTAAGGTGGGTACTATTGCCGGTGGTCTCGTTACCGAGGGTAAGGTACATGCTAAGGATAAGGCTCGCGTCATCCGTGACGGTATAGTGATCCGTACTGCTGAAATCGGTGCCTTGAAGCGTTACAAGGACGATGTCAAGGAGGTGGTTACCGGTATGGAGTGCGGTTTGAGCCTCGTCAACTACAACGATATCCAGGAGGGCGACGTTATCGAGACCTTCACTGAGATCGAGGTAGAGCAGAAATTGTAATATAGCATATATTATATATAATAAGGTAGGGATGAGTCCTCAGCGGCTTATCCCTATTTAGGGTTAAAATAACGAAAGGTTATTCTAAATAAAATGGCAGAGAAAGAACAAGAAAAGAATCAGTTTGTCAAGCAGGTGGCTGAGCAGAAGTATGAATTCGGCTTTACCACCGATGTACATACTGAAATCATAGAAAAGGGTCTCAACGAGGATGTTGTGCGCCTGATCTCGCAGAAGAAGGGAGAGCCAGACTGGATGCTCGAATTTCGTCTGAAAGCCTACAATTACTGGAAGACGCTCAAGGAGCCAAAGTGGGGACACGTTCACGTGCCACCTATTGACTACCAGGAGATTTCATACTATGCCGACCCTTTGGCAAAGAAGCCGAAGAATAAGGAGATTGATCCTGAGCTGGAGAAGACATTCGATAAACTCGGTATTCCTCTGGAGGAGCGTCTGGCTTTGAGCGGTACCGCCGTAGATGCCATCATGGACTCTGTGTCGGTAAAGACTACTTTCAAGGAGAAACTCCGTGAGAAAGGTGTCATCTTCTGCAGTATCGGTGAGGCTGTGAAGGAGCATCCTGATTTGGTAAGAGAGTATCTGGGAACCGTAGTTCCTTATCGTGATAACTTCTATGCAGCCTTGAACAGTTGCGTATTCAGTGATGGCTCATTCGTTTATATTCCTAAGGGCGTCCGCTGTCCGATGGAGTTGAGCAGTTACTTCCGCATCAATGCCCGTAACACCGGTCAGTTTGAGCGTACATTGATCATCGCCGATGATGATGCCTACGTTTCTTACCTGGAGGGATGTACAGCGCCAATGCGTGATGAGAACCAGCTCCATGCAGCTATCGTAGAGATTATTGTCAAGGATAATGCTGAGGTGAAATACTCTACCGTTCAGAACTGGTATCCAGGTGATGAGCATGGTAAGGGTGGTGTGCTGAACCTGGTAACCAAGCGAGGCGACTTGCGCGGTGTGAACTCTAAGTTGAGCTGGACTCAGGTAGAGACGGGTTCTGCGATTACCTGGAAGTATCCTTCCTGTATCTTGCGTGGCGACAACTCTGTAGCTGAGTTCTACAGTGTGGCTGTTACCAACAACTATCAGGAGGCCGATACCGGTACCAAGATGATTCACATGGGTAAGAACACCAAGAGTACCATCATCTCGAAGGGTATCTCGGCAGGTCATAGCCAGAACTCCTATCGTGGTCTGGTTCGTGCTACATCCAATGCCGACAATGCCCGCAACTACAGTTCCTGCGACTCTTTGTTGCTGGGCAGCGATTGTGGAGCGCACACCTTCCCATATATGGATGCCCATAACGACACAGCCGTGTTCGAGCATGAGGCAACTACCTCGAAGATTTCAGAAGACCAGCTCTTCTATTGCAATCAGCGAGGCATTCCTACCGAGGAGGCTGTCGGCTTGATCGTAAACGGTTATGCCAAGGATGTGCTCAACAAATTGCCTATGGAGTTTGCCGTAGAGGCACAGAAACTCCTGAGTGTTTCACTCGAAGGAACTGTAGGATAAAAAATGAATAGAAAGTGAGGCTTGTGATGAAAAAGTGTATCTTGTTATTGCTGTTGGCAGTGCATTTGAATGCTTTTGGTCAGATCCTTTCCAAGATAAGACCTGTAAATTTGACTGCTCAACAAGATTCGATTGTAAGAGGTTTTGCTTCTCAGTATAGGCCGATATATACTGTTGATGGGCATTTTTATGGCTATTTTAAGTTGGATGCTTCTGCTCCATCTTCAACGGCTTCTATCATGCTGCAAAATAACAGTGTTTCAGCTTTCTCACATGATATTATACTCTCTGGTGAATGTAGCTTCGTGGTGTTAGACCCTCCTCCTTTGTTTGAACAATGGGGGTGGACCAAGCCACCTACATTGTTAGAATCAGTATGTGATTTATTAATTGACACAATTTTATAACAATTATGTTAGAGGTAAAGAATCTGCATGCTACTATTGCAGGCAAAGAAATATTGAAAGGTATCAACCTGACTATCAACGATGGTGAGATACATGCTATCATGGGACCTAACGGTTCCGGTAAGTCAACCTTGAGCGCTGTGCTCACGGGTAACCCTCTCTATACCGTAACCGAGGGTGAGGCTATCTTCAACGGCAAGAACCTCCTGGATATGAAGCCAGAGGACCGTGCCCGTGAGGGATTGTTCCTCTCTTTCCAGTATCCGGTGGAGATTCCTGGTGTATCCATGACCAACTTCATGCGTGCGGCTATCAATGCCAAGCGTGAGTATCAGGGGTTGGAACCATTGAATACAAGCGAATTCATGAAGCTGATGCGTGAGAAGCGCGAGTTGGTGGAGTTGGACAGCAAGTTGGCTCGCCGTTCTGTAAACGAAGGTTTCTCGGGCGGTGAGAAGAAGCGCAACGAGATTTTCCAGATGGCTATGCTGGAGCCAAAGCTCTCTATCCTCGATGAAACCGACTCTGGTCTCGACGTGGATGCGATGCGTATCGTGGCTGACGGTGTGAACAAGATGCATACCGACAAGACTTCTGCCATCGTCATCACTCACTACGAGCGTCTGCTCGATATGATTAAGCCAAGTGTGGTTCACGTACTCTATAAGGGTAGAATCGTGAAGACTGCCGGTCCTGAACTTGCCAAGGAGATTGAGGCTCGTGGCTACGACTGGATCAAGGCTGAAGTAGATGAGAAATAATAAGGAGGATGGCTATGCTTTCAGAAAAACAATATTTAGACTTGTATCAGTCTTCTTCGAGAATAATCAAGAAGAATAGTGCTGAGGTGCTCAATGCGGTGCGCGATGCTGCGTTTGAGAACTTCCGACGCTTGGGCTTCCCTTCCCGAAAGGTAGAAAGATACAAGTACACAGATATGAGCGCCATCTTCGAGCCAGATTATGGCTTGAACTTGAATCGTCTGGAAATTCCGGTAGATCCATACGAGGCTTTCCGCTGCGATGTGCCTAACCTGAGCACTTCGCTCTATTTCGTGGTGAACGATGCTTTCTATTGCAAGGCATTGCCAAAGGTAGAGTTGCCAGAGGGTGTTATCGTGGACTCTTTGAACAAGATTGCTGCAGAAAACCCTGAATTCATCGGGAAATACTATGCCAAGATTGCCAAAACCGATGAAGATGGCATCACGGCATTGAATACATTCCTGGCACAGGATGGCTTGCTTATCTACGTACCAAAGAACGTGAAGGTGGAGCGTACCATTCAGGTCATCAATATTCTCCGTTCGGATGTAGATTTGATGGTGAACCGCCGTGTGCTCATCGTGATGGAACAGGGTGCTGAGGCTAAGTTCCTCTTCTGCGACCATGCTGCCGATGATAAGAACTTCCTCGCAACCCAGGTTATCGAGGCTTATGTTGGCGAGAATGCCAGTCTCGACCTCTATTGTCTGGAGGAGACTCATTACAAGAACCGTCGTGTCAGCAACGTTTATATCGAGCAGCAGGCTAACAGCCGCGTGAACCATAACGTCATCACCCTTCATAATGGTATTACCCGCAACCGCCTCGACCTCGTATTCAAGGGCGAGGGAGCTGAGTGTTTCTGCAATGGTTGTGTGATTGCCGACAAGAACCAGGTGGTTGATAACAATACGCTCATCGATCATCAGGTGGGTCATTGTACCAGCAACGAACTTTATAAGTATGTGCTCGATGGTGAGGCACGTGGTGCTTTCGCCGGCAGAGTACTGGTTCGTCATGGTGCCCAGAAAACTGTTTCGCAGGAAACTAACCAGAACCTCTGTGCAACGAAGACTGCCCGTATGTTCACCCAGCCGATGCTGGAGATTTATGCCGATGATGTGAAGTGTGCGCATGGAAGTACTGTTGGTCAGCTCAACGATGCCGCATTGTTCTATATGCAGCAGCGTGGTGTGAGCCGTGAGGAGGCTAAGTTGCTCCTTCAGTTTGCATTTATCAACGAAGTCATCGACAAGATGGAGCTGGAGCCATTGCGCGATCGCCTGCATCATCTCGTAGAGAAGCGATTCCGTGGTGAACTCAATAAGTGCGAGGGCTGCAAGCTTTGCAAGTAGATAATATCCTTTTAAAGGAGTTAAGTTCTTAAAAATATGTATGATATCAATCAAGTAAGAGCAGATTTCCCGATTTTATCGAGAAAGGTCTATGATAAGCCATTGGTGTATCTGGATAATGCGGCAACCACGCAGAAGCCATTGTGCGTGCTCGATGCCATGCGCGACGAGTATCTCAATGTAAATGCTAATGTGCATCGTGGTGTTCACTATCTCTCTCAGCAGGCTACCGACCTTCATGAGGCAGCCCGCGAAACCGTGCGCAAGTTTATCAATGCGCCTAAGGTTGAGGAAGTCATCTTTACCCGTGGTACTACCGAGAGTCTGAATCTCGTGGTTTCATCGTTCTGCGATGCCTTTATGAGCGAGGGCGATGAGGTGATTATCTCTACCATGGAACATCACTCCAATATCGTGCCTTGGCAGTTGCAGGCTGCCAAGAAGGGAATCGCCATCCGAGTAATCCCTATCAACGATAAAGGTGAGATTAACCTCGATGAATTCGCCAATTTATTTACCGAACGCACCAAAATCGTGAGCATTGCCCAGGTGAGCAACGTGCTCGGTACGGTGAATCCGGTGAAGGAGATGATTAAGATTGCCCATGAGCACGGTGTGCCTGTGATGGTAGATGGAGCTCAGAGTACTCCTCATTTCGCAGTGGATGTGCAGGATATGGATTGCGATTTCTTCGCTTTCAGCGGACATAAGATTTATGGTCCTACCGGTATCGGTGTGCTTTACGGCAAGGAAGAATGGCTCGACAAGTTGCCTCCTTATCAGGGCGGTGGTGAAATGATTGAGAGCGTAAGTTTCGAGAAGACTACTTTCGAGAAGTTGCCTTTCAAGTTCGAGGCTGGTACTCCTGATTATGTAGCTACCCACGGTCTGGCAAAAGCCATCGATTATGTTTCTGCACTCGGCATGGATAACATTGCCAAGCACGAGCAGGAACTCACCCGCTACTGTATGGAGCAGATGCGAACCATCGATGGAATCAGACTTTTTGGTGAACAGGAGGGCAAGGATGCCGTTGTCAGCTTCTTGGTTGGTGATATTCATCACATGGATATGGGCACCTTGCTCGACCGTCTGGGCATTGCCGTACGTACCGGTCATCATTGCGCTCAGCCTTTGATGGACCGCTATGGTATTCTCGGCACCGTTCGTGCCAGCTTTGCCCTATATAATACAAAGGAAGAAATAGATGCGCTTGTAGCGGGCGTAAAACGCGTGGCTATGATGTTCTAAAGATAAAGACTTTTTCCGCATACAGCGCACGTAAAATTCATCATAATTATGTTAGAAAGTCATTATTATAAGGATATGGTAGAGGCTGGCTGCGATGAGGCTGGCAGAGGATGTCTGGCAGGCAGCGTATATGCAGCAGCCGTTATCCTTCCGCCCGGTTATCAGAATGCCGAATTGAACGACAGTAAGAAGCTCACAGATAAGAAGCGCAAGGCGCTCCGCGAGCAGATAGAGCGAGATGCTGTAGCTTGGGCTGTGGGCATTGTTACTCCCGAAGAAATCGATAAAATCAATATCCTCAACGCCAGTTTTCTGGCTATGCACCGTGCCCTGGACCAGCTCAAGGTTCGTCCGGAGGCAGTTATCGTGGATGGTAACCGCTTCAAACCCTACAAGGATTTGCCTTATACAACCATCGTAAAGGGTGACGGCAAGTATCTGTCTATTGCAGCTGCCAGCATCCTTGCCAAGACCTATCGTGATGATTACATGGATGCGCTGGCAGAAGAATATCCGCAGTACGACTGGAAAGGCAACAAGGGTTATCCTACCAAGAAGCATCGTGCTGCCATCAGGGAATTTGGAGTCACTCCATATCATCGCATGAGTTACAATCTTCTAGGCACAGGTGAACTCTCACTTGATTTTAAAGACTAGGCATCATAGCTGTAGTGCTATGATTTCCATATAAAAAAGCCGCTCAACAGATTTGCCTGTTGAGCGGCTTTTAATTTTGATTAGAAATCGAGGGTGATACCCTTTTCGTCAATCTTCTTGTATGTCTTGTCGTTGACAGTCACATTCTTCGAGTTCTTAGCATCGAAGGTGTGATTCTTTGCACTAACCTTGATGTTTTCGAGCTTCACGCCGTCAGTACGGTTGATGACGATACCATACTCAGCATTGTTTACCTCCATATCCTTGATGTGGATGTTGCTTACCGGCATCTCTGGGAGACCGTTGAAGTAAGCTGCACGGCGGGCTGTGCGGCAGATGACATGGTTGATGTCGATATTGCGGAAGCAAGGTGTTGTCTCGTCTACCTTGAACTTCTGTACCTTCTGGCTCTTAGCCTCATCGCCATCGTTGAGAACCTCTACGGCAGACTTGCCACCGTAGTAAAGATCGAAGGTGATGACATCTGTCTGAATATCAAACATTGACATGTTGTCGATGTAGATATTCTCTACTACGCCACCACGACCGCGGGTACTCTTGAAACGGAGACCTACATCGGTGCCGAGGAACTGGCAGTCGCTCACCTTGATATTCTTTACGCCACCACTCATCTCGCTGCCAACAACGAAACCACCATGACCCTTGAATACGGTACAGCCGTTTACGATGACATTCTCGCAAGGAATGCCGCGCTTTCTTCCGTCAGCATCCTTACCACTCTTGATGCAGATTCCATCATCACCTACATCGAAAGTAGAATTGACGATAAGTGCATTCTTGCAGCTCTCCAGGTCAAGACCATCACCATTCTGAGCGTAAGAAGGGTTGCGGACCAATACATCTTCTATAAGAACGTTCTCGCACATCAGCGGATGGATGTTCCATGCAGGTGAATTCTGGAAGATGACACCATTGAGCCAAACGTTCTTGCAGCTTACGAGACTGATCATTACAGGGCGGAGGAAACGCTTGATCTCGTTCCATTCTTCTTCTGAAGCTGGAGTCTTAGGCACATTCATGTTGGCACTGTTGTCTGCCTTCAATGCACCTTCTGATGGGAACCAGTAGTCAGCTCTCTTGAATGCACCGCCACGTGAAGTAATCTGCTTCCACTGGGCAGCGGTAACCTTCTGCTTCTTCAATGGGCGCCAGTATTCTCCGTTTCCGTCAATGCAGCCCTGACCGGTAATTGCCACGTTGGTAAGATGATGACCAGAGATAGGCGACTGGCAGCGGCGTGTATCCAAACCCTCAAACGATGTTTCTATAAAAGGGTAGAGGGCATCATCTGGTGAGAAAAGGATGACTGCACCTTTTTCGAGATGCAGGTTGATATTGCTCTTCAATACGATAGGACCTGTGAACCATACGCCCTGTGGAACGATGAGTTTGCCGCCGCCTTTCTGAGTCAGCGCATCGATAGCCTTGGCAAAGGCTGTGGTACAGAGAGAAGAGCCATCTCCAATAGCACCAAAGTCCTTGAGGTTTACCTCATTGGCTGGGAATTGCGGACGGGTCACCTTCTCCATCTGGAATGGTAGATTCTCGTAAAGAGCATCATACTTCTTGATGTCGGTTGCCTGGGCACTTAGCGCCAACAAGCAAGCACATACCATGCTAAAAAATTTCTTCATCTATTTTTTTCGGTTTGTTGGGTTATTATATATAAGCTATTTCTTCTGCAAAGATAAATATTATCTTTTGAAAAGCCAAAAATAGAAAGGCTTATTCTAAATAAATCGTTGTAAACGTTTTCGTGAAGTGAGGGATATGATAAGATATAAACGGATAAATAATGATGTTATAAATGCGTATATATAATAAGGTATATAAACGAAAAAAGGAGAGAAGTAAAACTTCTCTCCAATTCTGTACCCAGACCCGGGATCGAACCGGGATGGATTGCTCCACTGGTGTTTGAGACCAGCGCGTCTACCGATTCCGCCATCTGGGCAAATACCACTTTGCTTATTTGCGGTTGCAAAGGTACTAATAATTTTTGAACTGACAAACTTTTTGGGAACTTTTTTTTCTAAAAATGCGTTTTTGATGCAGAAACATTAAATTTTTGTTGTTTTTATAGTCCACTTTATTAAATTTCAAGAAAATCTTTGGCACTTTCACGGATAATCACTAACTTTACAGATGAATTTTGAAAACAAACAAAATATTAGACTCAAGATATGAAGAGTAACGGAAATAATTATTGTGTGATATTGGCAGGAGGTAAAGGCCGCAGACTCTGGCCTTGCAGCCGCAGCAACTATCCGAAGCAGTTTGTCGACTTCTTTGGAGTAGGTCGCACCCAGCTTCAGCAAACCTTTGACCGTATGGCAAAGATTGTGCCTGCCGACCATATATTTATCAACACAAATGAAGAATATGTTCAATTGGTAAAGGAACAGTTGCCTGAGGTTCCTGCAGAACGAATATTGGCGGAACCTATTCATCGCAATACGGCACCTAGCATGGCATGGGCCAATCATCGCATCTCGATGCTCAATCCTGATGCCTGCATCATCGCCACTCCTTCGGATCAGGCTATCTTCAATGAAGATGCTTTCCGGGAAAACGTATTGGAAGGTCTGGCTTTTGTGGCAGAACATGACCGTTTCCTGACGATGGGTGTGAAACCAACCCGTCCTGAACCTGGATATGGATATATTCAGATGGGTGAAGCTATCGGCAACGGATTGTACAAGGTGCAGTCGTTTACAGAGAAACCGGAAAGAGAGTTTGCCAAGATTTTTGTAGAGAGTGGAGAGTTCTATTGGAATACGGGTTTATTCCTTTCTAATGTGAAGTATCTGCGTGAGTGTTTCTGCAAGATTCTGCCCCCTGTACTCCGTAATTACGATAAACAGTATCCCGAATTCAGTGTGGAGACAGAGAATGCATACATGAAAGAGAGCTTCTCTTCTTATCCTAATATATCAGTAGATTTCGGAGTGCTTGACAAACCTAGCAATGTCTATATGATGAAGTGTGACTTCGGCTGGGCTGATCTGGGTACCTGGCACAGTATCTACGAGGCGATGCAGAAAAGCAGCGATGACAACGTGGTTGTTGACAGCGATGTGATGATGGAGAATTGTCACAACAATGTAATCAAGTTGCCTAAAGGAAAGCTGGCTGTATTGAACGGACTGGATGGTTTCATAGTAGCCGAGAATGACAATGTATTGTTGATATGCAAGAAAGAAGATTCTTCTGCCCTGGTGCGTAAATATGTAAACGAGGTGCAGATGAAGAAAGGCGATGAGTTCGTCTAAGCAAGAGCTTATGAAATAAAGATATAAAAAGAGCTGCGAAGCATATTCGCAGCTCTTTTTCTGTTTGAAACTTCTTGCATTTAAAGTTTCTTGAATTCTGTATAAATCTTATCAGCAATTTCCTTGAACTCTTCCTCTGTGAGTTTGAGATGCTCCTTGCGGAAGTTTACATCAGCTTCGCTGTTCATTGGGATGAGGTGGATATGGGCATGAGGAACCTCCAGACCCAAAACAACCTGCGCCACTTTCTTGCATGGGAAGGCTGCCTTGATAGCCTTGGCTACCTTCTTGGCGAAAACCTCAAACTCAGCCAGGTCTTCGTCTTCCATATCGAAGATGTAATCCACCTCCTTGCGGGGAATTACCAGAGTATGACCTTTGCCGATAGGGCTAATGTCGAGGAAAGCATAGAACTTGTCGCTTTCTGCACACTTGTAGCTAGGAATCTCTCCCGCTGCAATCTTTGAAAAAATGCTTGCCATAATCGCTAATCAATTTATAATTAATAATTTATAATTTACAATTCATATTATCTTATTCTCTTTTTGATGTCGTTGCATCGGCTACTTTCATTTTCTAGAGAGTATATCGGGTAGGCTTACATATAACATAAAAGGAACCGTCATACGGGCATCGCTGCCGATATGATAGTTCCTTTTATTCCGTTTTATTCAAATGAAATCTTGTCGATGCGAAGGTTGATGGTGCCGCGAGGAATCTTGATTTCTGCAATCTCACCTACCTTCTTGTTGAGCAATCCCTGTGCAATAGGAGTCTTGATGGAAATCTTGCCTTCCTTCAAGTTAGCCTCGCTCTCGCTCACGATGGTATAAGTCATCTTTGCCTTGTTAGCCATGTTGGTCATCTCTACCTTCGACATAATCTGCACGCTGTCGGTGCTGAGCTGCTTGGTATCGATAATCTTGGCCTCGGCAATGGTGAGCTTCAGGCGATTGATCTTATCTTCCAGATGAGCCTGTGCCTCTTTAGCGGCATCATACTCAGAATTCTCACTTAAATCACCCTTGTCGCGGGCTTCAGCAATTGCGGCTGATGCCTTAGGGCGCTCTACAGATACGAGCTGTTTCAGCTCAGCTACGAGTTTGTCGTAGCCTTCTTGTGACATGTAAGCCATAATTTTCTTGTTGTTTTAATGTTATTAATAATCGGTTGGCAAGTAGCATAAAAAATAAAGAATTCCAGTGCCAGTGGAGCACCGGAATCCTATATCTGTATTTATGTCTCTTGTTTATCCTTTTGTGTATAATCCGAATGCAAAGATAGGACTTTATTTCCGTATCACCAAATTTTTTTGGGGAAAATTTAAAAATATCCTCCTTTTTCCTTCACATAGTTCATTAATTCGCTAAAAATCTGATTATTGCGCAATATCTCCGGGTTGCCTGTCATAATCATCTGCTTTCGGGCACGGGTGATGGCTACGTTCAGCTTGCGGTCGATGATGGCGCCGTCTTCTACGAAACTGTTGCCGGCAAGGAAGTCGAGCTGCCAGATGTTCTGGATGGTGAAACTGTAGATGATGACATCTCGCTGGCTGCCCTGGTACCGCTCTACGGTATCGATACTGATTTTCTCCAGTTCCGGAATACCGAGCTTTTCGATGCCTTTGCGCACCATGGCTATCTGGTTGCGGTAAGGAACGATGACGCCTACCGTCTTCTTGGCATCGAAACGCTCTCCATAGAAGCGATGGATGCGGCGAAGCAGGTCTACCACGATTGCTGCCTCGTTGGCATTGATCTTATCGGATACATTCGGTTCCTTGCAGAATTTGGATGGGAGGAATATCATGCGGTGCTCCTTCAGCAGGTCGTCGAGCGCATCTTCTGATGGGAGAGTATATGACAGCTCCGTCTCCAACTGGTGTGGACATGGCACGGGTTCCAGTTTCTCCCGACGGTAGAACATCCGGTTAGGAAACTCTGCTATCTCGGGATGCATTCTGCCTTGGCGACGCAGAATGCCGATGAATTCGCTGCGCTCTTCGTGATCTTCCCAATGAATCAGACGTTCGAAGAGGGAGTTGCGGCAGTTGGTAAGACAGATGTCCTGCAGGATGCTCATGTCGATGACGCCACCTTTCTGACTGTCGTTGATGGTAGGAATGCCTGAATCCTGCTCGCTCTGCTGCACCACGGCTGGCAACTGCTTGTAGTCGCCGATGAGGATGAACTTATCCACGGCAGACAGGAGACCGATGAGATTAGGCTCCAGTATCTGGCTCGACTCGTCGATGATGGCAAGCTTGAAGTGCTTCAGCGAGAAGATGAACGGCTTGGAGGTCATCATCGAAGTGGTGCCCACGATTACACGCGTTCCTATTATATATTGTTTGATGGCTTCGAGCTTCGGACAGTCGCTGATGGCTTTCTCTATCAGATAAGGGCAGAACCGCTCGTCGCAGGAGTACTCGCTGCCGAGGCGAAGGAATGGGATGCCCGAATCTACCAGCATCTCGCAGATTTCATCTACGGCTCGGTTGGTATAGCTCATCAGGAGAATGGAGGATGCAGGCTGCTGAGCCGTCTTGTCTCCCGAGGCGATGCTTTCTGCTGTCGGCATTCCCGTTCCATCGTTCAATGCTTCTTCTACCATAAACTTCAGGGCACGACTGGTCTTTCCTGTTCCCGGAGGTCCCACGAGCAGGAAGTAATCCTGTGCCTGCTTGGCACGGAGAATGATGTCGTCCAGTACATCATCGTAATGTCTGGTCAATGCCAGCGAGGCGTCTCTTTGCGGGGCACGCTGCCCTAACAGCAGGTCGCGTTTCTCCTTGGGTGCACAGATAAACTGGTGCAGGTTACGTATGCTTCCGCCTGTCGATGCATCGCTCGTTCCATGTTCTATGGCGTAAGGCAGATTCATCTCGAAGATATCGGCATTCTGCTGTCCGTCGGTGAGATGCACCACAATCTCATCGCTGTGAATCTCCTGCAGTACACCTTTATATAATATAGCCTTTCT
>CAVBFV010000032.1:0-18944 GCA_963594575.1 Lachnospiraceae bacterium
AATATTGACTATTTGACATAATGAGCATGGCCCTGGAGCTCGACTCCAAGGCGCATGCTCATTTCAGTTTTAGCCAATCCCTTTTTGTTTTCCAACCCCAAAAAGAAAAAAGATGAATAAAATGCCCGTAAATCCTCCTTCATGGAGAAACGATACCGTTTTGCCTCTACCCAACGAGGTAAGAGCCAACGCCTGGGCTGTGGATGCCGCCTGTTCCGGCAATCCCGGTCCGATGGAATACCAATGCATCGACCTTCAGACCGGTGCCCAGGTTTTCCACTATGGTCCTATCCACGGCACCAACAACATCGGCGAGTTTCTCGCCATCGTCCACGCCCTCGCCCTGATGCAGCAGAAGGGCATTACCGACAAGGTAATTTATAGCGACAGCGTGAATGCCCAGCTCTGGGTAAGCAAGAAACAATGCAAGACCAAACTGGAGCGCACTCCCCAGACCGAACAGCTCTATCAGGTCATCGCCCGAGCCGAGAACTGGCTCCGCACCCACCCCATCAACATACCTATTATTAAATGGGAAACGAAGAAATGGGGCGAGATTCCAGCCGATTTCGGAAGAAAGGGATAAAAAGGACATTTTTATGCGCCTTTCCCGAAATAATGCCCGCAAAAGCTTGCAATTTCAGATATTTTGTTTAATTTTGCAGCTATTATCGTATTAAACATACATAATCGCAAGAATGGAAATAGAAAAAGAAACAATATTATTAATGTCGAAAGGAGACAAGAAAGCATACGAAACGATGTTCCGCAGGTTCTATCCTAAGGTACACCGTTTTGTAGCCATGCTCTTGAAAAACGAAGATGATGCTGATGACGTCAGCCAGCTCATCTTCTTAAAGGTATGGAACAAACGCGAGAAGTTTGCCGATATCCAGGACTTCGATTCCTACCTCTTTATTTTGGCAAAATATACTGTCATCAACTATATTTCCTCCAAGCACATCATCCCAATAGATATTGACAGTCTGCCAGACAGATACGCCAACGAATCTTCGCCACATGACGATGTGGTGGCAAAGGATACCCAACTGCTCATCGACATGGTGGTAGAAAGCATGCCGCAACAACGCCAGATGATTTATCGCATGAGCCGCGAACAGCATCTCAAGAACGAAGAGATAGCCCAGCGCTTGGGTATTCAGAAGAAAACGGTAGAAAATCATCTTAACCTAGCTCTTAAAGAAATTAAAAAAGCCTTATATTTGATGATTTTGTTACCTTGGCATTGGGTGTAACACCATTGAAACATGTCTTAAAAATAAATGAAGTTTTTATTATGGCAACAAAGATAAGGGATATCATAGATTATTATAGCGGGCACAATGTGCCGGATGAAATAAAAGAAAGGGTATTAGATAGGATTTCCAATACACAAGACGATAAAGAGGCGAACGAGGCATTTAGAGAATTATGGGACAAGGCTGATTCAGCCTATATGGAAGAAGAAGAAATTTCTGCTGCATACAACCGCCTCTTCGAAACAGAAGAAACAAGAGAAATAGAAAAGAAAAAATCGCTTCGAATCTTCAACTTTGCCAAACTGGCTGCCGTCTTCGTACCGCTGCTGATGCTGATTGTATTCGGCAAGCTCTACGTCCAGATGAACAACCAACTCAAGGATATAAAACTGGCAACCATGCTCCAGGAGCATACCATCAACGAAGAGAGCAAAGTCATCGCCTTGGCAGACGGAACGAAAGTAAGACTCAGCCAGAGTTCCGTACTCCTCTATCCTTCCTCTTTCAAGGGAGCAGAAGAACGCAAGGTTTTCCTGTCGGGAGAGGCATTCTTCGACATCAGGCATGATGATGCCCAGCCGTTCCACGTCAGCACTCCTCATTTCGAGATTACCGACTTGGGCACCTCTTTCACGGTTTCATCTTATTCAAATACAGATGAAGTATCTGCCACACTCAAAACCGGCAAGATAGAACTCCGCATCATAGGTCAGGAAGACAAGGTTTACAGCATGAAGCCTAACGACCAGTTAGTATATAATGTAAAGACCAAGGCAGTAAACCTCCGCAAGGTTTCGGCCGAAGAAGATGGTACAAGCTGGCGCAACAAGGAGATTGACCTGAACGATGTAACGCTGGCAGAAGCTGGTAAGATTCTGGGGAATGCATACGGAGTGAAATTCACCTTCCGTTCAAAGATTCACCAGAAGACGAAGGTTACAGTTCATTTCAACCGTGGCGAAACCCTCTCGGGAGCCATGTTTGTCTTGAAGAACCTGGTTCCTGGTCTGGAATACGAAGTGAAGAAAGATGAAGTAATCATCAGGTAGGCATATATTATAATAGGTAAACAAAAGGCGCATTATGTAAAAATGATGCGCCTTTTTTCATAAAAGAGTATCTCTGCACGGGATATGAAAACAGAAATAATAACATAAACTGGAAATATCATGATAAAGAATTTGATTTTTGATTTTGGAAAAGTACTCGTAGATTACGAATACTTTGAAACGCTTGACCAGATATTCAAGACCCACGAACAGGCTGAAGAATTCTATCATCTCCTGATAGACGGCAAATGGAATGAGAATATGGATCGCGGAGATTCTTTCGAAGAAACCTTCTGCAAGATGCAGCAGATCATGCCGCAATATAAGGAAGAAATAGCAACCGTAGCCCAGCGCTTTAACGAATTTGTAAGGGGCGAGAAAAAAGGAATGCGCACCTTACTGACCCAGTTGAAGGCAGAAGGCTACCACCTTTACGGACTTTCCAACTGGTGCACCAAGGTTCACGAAACGATGGCCCAATATCCCATCTTCCAACTTCTGGAAGGACAGGTGATTTCTTCAGAAGAGAAAATCATCAAACCCGACAGAGCTATTTATGAAAGAATCTGCCAGAAATACAATCTGAAACCGGAAGAATGTCTTTTTGCTGACGACAGAATAGAGAATGTAGAAGCCGCCCAGCGTTTCGGAATGCAGGCCATCTGCTTTGAGGATGCTGCGCAGTACGAGCGGGAATTGAGAAAAATTCTGCCTGAGGAAAGAACGAAGTAAATTCTGATTATCAAAAGCATTACTGCTATTTCCATACCCAAAGCATTACTTACAAAAAAATCAAGGCTCTAAATTAGCAGCAAGAAATGCTAATTTAGAGCCTTCATCTTATGTATTTATAATTTCCACAAGAAGAATTTTATAGGGTGTTTGCGAACACAAGACATTTTTTTCAGAAAAACTTCATTTTAACAGTTTTGTAATTGGGTGTAACTCTCATTCACGTTGTCTTTAAGACGTAACAAGCAAATTATTATTAACTTAAAAAGATAAAGTATGAATCTTAAAAGAATCTCTGCGTCATGCTTCTGTTTGCTCCTGGCAGGGCAGATGACCCTTTCGGCTCAGAACGTCAGCTTCAGCTCAAACAAGGTAACGCTTAAGTCAGCTTTTGAGAAGATTGAAAAGGAATCAAAGTACAAGATTGCCTACAACTCCTCACAGTTGGATGCTAACCGTTCGGTTACATTAACCAAGAAAAGTGATGATGTCTTTGGTATGTTGAACCAATTGCTCAAAGGTACTAATTTTACCTATGAGATGGAAGGCAACTACATCGTCATCAAGCCTCAGCAAAAAGCTAAATCTCAGGCTCATGGCAAGAAAATCAAGGTACGTGGTGTAGTGAAAGACGAAACTGGCGAGCCAGTTATCGGCGCTACCGTCATGGAGAAGGGTACCACCACCAATGGTGTTGTAACCGATCTTGACGGCAACTATACCATCGAGATTCCTGCCGATGGTATGTTGGCAGTATCATACATTGGCTGCAAGGACCAGGACATCAAAGTTAATGGTCGCGAAGTAATCAATGTTAACCTGGCAGATGATAATAAGGTATTGGAAGAAGTTGTGGTTGTAGGTTATGGCGTGCAGAAGAAGCGCGACGTATCTACTGCTGTGTCTTCTGTCAAGGCAGAGGCTCTTGCCAACAATCCTTCTACCGACTTCCGTCAGGCTCTGGCTGGTAAGATGCCTGGTGTACAGGTAACAGTACCTAGCGGAGACCCAGAAGGTAGCGTAAGCATTCGCGTTCGTGGTGTAAGTACCGTCAACGCCGGTAGCGACCCTCTCTATGTAGTAGATGGCGTTCCTATGGAGCGTGGTTTTGCCAACCTGAACACCAACGATATTGAGTCTGTTGAAGTTTTGAAGGATGCTTCAGCAGCAGCTATCTATGGTAGCCGTGGTTCTAATGGTGTAGTTCTCGTTACAACCAAGAAGGGTACCTCTGATAAACTCTCTGTTTCTTACGATGGTTACGTAGGTGTACAGAACGTATCAAAGAAACTCGATATGATGAACGCTTACGAATATGCAGAATTCGTAAAGGATGCACACGACAACGCATATTTGGATAAAAATCCTAACGGAAGTGCTAACGATCCTAACAGTTCACGCAAAGAAGGTTACATGAAGATTCCTGATATGTTAGTTCCATATTTGGAAGGAAAGACTGGTCTTACAGATACAGACTGGCAGGATGCAATCTTCCGAAGTGCGATGACTACCGGACACAACATTTCGCTTTCAGGTAAGTCTAACAGCATCAATTACTTCGTATCAGGTAACTATATGAAGAAAGAAGGTATCATTATCGGTTCTGACTTCGAGAAGTATGGTGGCCGTTTGAACCTCTCTGGTCAGCACAAGCGTCTGAAGTTCGGCGTAAACTTCGCTCCTTCTTACTCTGTATCTAACTCAGTAAATGCTTCAGGTGCAAACGGAATCGTTCAGTCTGCGTTGATGATGCCTCCTATTTTCCCTGTTTATAACCCAGATGGCTCTTATAATTATCAGGGTAATGGTTACTTGCGTATCGGTACCGACTACCAGATTAATGAGGTATTGAACCCTGTAGCTATGGCTCATCTACAGTCTAATGTTACCGACCGCATGTCTATTACAGGTAAGGCTTTTGCTGAATTGGAATTGATGAAGGGACTTTCATATAAGTTGTCTTTGGGTGGAGATTATTATGGCGCTCATAATGACCAGTATCGCCAGTCTGCTTTGCCTTTGAAGGGAAAGAATTACTATGATACTCCTTCTAATCCAAAGGGTTACAGTTCTTCTTCATTCTTCTTCAACTGGTTGGTAGAGAATCAGCTTACTTACACTACGACAATTGATAAGAAGCATAACATTTCTGCAGTCTTGGTACAGTCTGCACAGAAAGAGACTATGAAGACTGATAATGTTACAGCAACGGATTATCCTAACGATTACATCCATACTATTAATGGTGGTACTGTAACAGAAGGTGAATCAGACAAGACACAATGGTCTATCGCTTCTTACCTGGCTCGTGTTCAGTACAACTACGAGGGACGCTATATGCTCTCTGCTGCCATTCGTGCCGATGGTTCATCACGTTTCGGTAAGAACAACCGTTGGGGTTACTTCCCATCAGCATCTGCAGCTTGGCGTATCAGCGATGAGCAGTTCTTCAAGAATGTGAAGAAATTGTCTTTCATCAACGACATGAAGATTCGTGCCAGCTATGGTGTGACAGGTAACTTCCAGATTGGTAACTACGACCATTTGGCTACCATGTCTATTGACAACTATATTCTTGGTAATGGTCTGGCTTATGGCTACAAACCTGATAACATCAAGCGCGACGACCTGAGTTGGGAGAAGAATCAGATGATCAACGCCGGTATCGACCTTCAGATGTTTGACGGATATCTCGGTTTATCTGTAGACTACTATAATACCAACACTTCAAACATGTTGCTTTATGTACCAGTACCTCTGTTGACAGGTTACAGCACCTCTCTCCAGAATCTGGGTAAGGTAAACAACCGCGGTTGGGAAATCGGCTTGACTTCACAGCATACATTTGCTAATGGTTTAGGTTACTCATTCAATGTTAACTATGCCAAGAATACCAACGAGGTGAAAGAGTTAGGTCCAGGTAATGCACCTATCATTTCTTCGGGTAGTGTAAATCATGCTTATTATATTACAGAGGTAGGCAAACCTATCGGTAGCTACTATCTCTTGAAGTATGATGGTGTGTTCAAGAACCAGCAGGAACTTGACAGTTATCCACACCTTGCTAATGCAAAGGTAGGTGACTTCCGTTTCGTTGACGTTGATGGAAGTGGTGATATTGACTTGGATAAGGATCGTACAGTATGTGGTAATTACATGCCTAAGTTCACTTATGGCTTCGGTGGTAAACTTTGGTACGGAGGGTTCGATATGGACTTCAACTTCCAGGGTGTTTATGGCAACAAGATTCTGAACTTGAACCGCCGTTACATCGACAGCATGGAAGGTAACGCAAATGGTACTAAGGTAGCTCTTGACCGTTGGAAGAGTCCAGAGAATCCAGGTAGCGGTTGGGTAAACCGTGCTAACCGTAAGCAAACAGGTAGTAACGGACGTACTTCAACCTGGCATTTGGAGGGCGGTTCATACCTCCGTCTTCAGAACTTAGCATTGGGTTACACATTGCCACGCGCCTTCACACAGAAGTTCATGGTTGAGAAGATGAGAGTTTATGTTTCAGGACAGAACCTCTTCACTATTACCAACTACAGCGGCTACAACCCAGAGGTTAATGCCCGTCCATCCAAGAACCTGACTCCAGGTGAGGACTATGGTACTTATCCTTTGGCAAGAACTTATATGTTTGGTTTGAACATCACATTATAAAGAATTACACAATATGAAAAAGATATTATTTTTAGCATCTTTAGTAACTTTGCTGGTGACTTCATGTGGAGACAGCTTCTTTGATTTGGAGCCAGCAAGTAAAGTAACGATTGATAAGGTGTATAAGACTGCAAGTGATTATAATGTTGCTGTAGTCGGCTGCTACGCTAAGTTGCAGTCTCAGGTAAATTTCTACAAAGAATGCTGTGAGTATCGTAGCGACAACATGGAGGTGAAAGCCCCTACAGCTGGTACTCAGGACCGTTATGACATCAACCATTTTGAAGATAAGCCTTCAAATGGTATTCTGTCTGACTACTGGGCAAACTTCAACAATAACATTTACCGTTGCAACCTGATTCTCGACCAGATTGACGGAGCGCAGTTTGATGAGACTTTGAAAAAGCAATATAAGGGAGAGGCCATGTTTATCAGAGCCTTAAACTACTTCAACATGTATCGTGTATGGGGTGGCGTTCCTGCAACAAAGCATGTAGTAAGTGCTGCAGAAGCTTTGAAAATTGCAAGATATTCTGACGAACAGATGTTCGATCTGATTGCAGGTGATTTGAAGGAGATTGTAGACAACAATTACCTTCCAGAGAAGTATTCTGCATCAGAAACAGGACGTGTAACAGCTAATGCTGCCAAGGCTCTGTTGGGTAAGGTTTATCTTACATTCCATAAATGGAACGAGGCTAAGAACATCCTTTCACAACTTATCGGTAAATATTCCCTGTTGCCATCAATCGGTCAAGTATTTGATGTGAACAACAAGAACAACGCAGAGATTATCTTTGCAGTTCACTTTAATAAGGAGATCGTAAACGAAGGTCATTCTTATTGGTACGATATTACCAACTTGACCGATGAAAGCGGTCAGGCAGAAGCACTTGTAAACTGCTTTACACCAGGTGACACCCGTAAGGAGATGATTACTTATGTGAAGGCAGAGAACAAAGCCTATCTGATGACTAAGTTCCTGGATACCAAGAATGTATCATTCAATCAGGTAGGTAATGACCAAATTCTTCTCCGTTATGCTGACGTACTTTTGATGTATGCAGAGGCATTAAACGAACTTGGATATGATGCTTCAGAAGGTTCTATCGCATTGAAGCAACTGAATGCAACCAGAACAAGAGCAGGTCTTACTGAATTGACAGCTGCAGATGTTCCTACACAGGAAAGCTTCCGCAAGGCTATTCTCGATGAGCGCCAGAAAGAGTTCCCATACGAGGGTCATCGCTGGTTCGACTTGGTTAGAATGGGATATGCTAAGAGCGTATTGGCAACACAAGGCTTGAACATTCAAGATTATCAACTCCTTTTCCCTATTCCTCAAACAGAAATCGAAAAGGTTGGAGATTCTAAAATCTTGTGGCAGAATCCAGGCTACGATAAATAAAACATTTCATTTCAAGAGGGCTCCGGTCCTCTTGAAATCTATATATAAATAAGGTATCATTTTTCCTCATCTTATAAACTAAAATAAACAATGAAAAAGATATATATCCTTTCCATATTGTGCATGCTTTCTTCTATAAGCTTTGCACAAAGCAATCTGAAAGAGATTCTTAAGAATTTCAACAAGCCTGCAAAAGAAAATGTTATGGTAGTTTCTCATCGTGGAGACTGGCGTAATGCTCCAGAAAACTCTATTCAGGCATTCCAGAACTGTATCGACATGGGTGTTGATATGGTTGAGTTGGACTTGAAGAAGACAAAGGATGGCGTTCTGGTTCTGATGCACGACAAGAAGATTGACCGAACCATGAATGGTAAGGGATTCCCAGAGAATTATACTCTTGATTCTTTGAAGATGCTCCGCCTGAAGAATGGTGTAGGATGCAAGACCCGCCATCAGATTCCAACATTCCGTGAGGTAATGGAACTCTGCAAAGGCAAAATCATGGTGAATGTTGACAAGGGCTACGACTACTTCGACGATGCCATGAAGGTATTGAAAGAGACTGGTACAGTTGACCAATGCATCATCAAGGCTGAACTTCCTTACGAGGTAGTAAAGGCTGAACACGGCGATGTTCTCGACAAGATGATTTTCATGCCTGTAGTTAACCTCGGCAAGCCTGGTGCAGAAGAGGTAATCGACGGTTATATCAAGAACATGAAGCCAAAGGCTTACGAATTGGTTTTCAAGACTGATGATGCCAACACTCGCCGCCTGATTAAGAAAGTACGTGATAGTGGAGCAAGAGTTTTCATCAACACGCTTTGGCCTGAGCTTTGCGGTGGACATGATGATGATCGCGCCATAGAACTCAAACAACCAGAAGAGAGCTGGGGATGGATTGTCGGTCAGGGAGCTAAACTTATCCAGACAGATCGTCCTGCCTTGCTTCTTGATTACTTGAGAGCCAAGAAACTTCATAAATAAAATTCAATAGGTTTCGCTATATATGCTCAAAAGGTTAACAAGTTTAGGTTTGTTGTGCATGCTTGCTATTGCAAGTTATGCACAGCGCCTAAATGAAATCCTCTCAGAATTATCTGCTCCTGCCAAGCAATCAGTCTTGGTGGTTTCGCATCGTGGCGATTGGCGTAATGCTCCAGAAAACTCACTTCAGGCATTTCAGAACTGCATAGACATGGGAGTAGACATGGTTGAACTGGACTTGAAGAAAACCAAGGATGGAGAACTTATCCTGATGCACGACAATACGCTGAACCGCACAACCAATGGTACAGGAAAACCGGAAGACTATACGCTGGCTGAACTGAAAGAACTCAGGTTGAAGAACGGCGCAGGCTGCCTTACCCGTCATAAGATTCCTACACTTAGAGAAACCATGTTGCTCTGTAAGGGAAAAATTCTGGTGAATGTTGACAAGGGCTACGAATACTTTGAAGATGTTCAAAAGATTCTTGAAGAAACCGGTACGGCTAACCAATGTGTTGTCAAGGAAAAGATACCTTATCAAACGATTAAGGAACAGCATGGCGATATTCTAGACAAAGTAATTTTCATGCCTAAGGCAGACTTATGCAAGCCTGAGGCAGAAAGCATTATCGACAGTTACTTGCAGAATGAGAAACCTCTAGCCTTTGAGGTTAGATTTTCTCAAGTAAACGATAAGGTATTTGAACTGATTAAAAAGCTAAACGACAACGGCATCAAAGTATTTGTCAACGCCTTATGGCCTGCACAAAATGCTGAGCACGACGATGATAGGGCTGTTGAACTGAAACAACCTGATGAAAGTTGGGGATGGCTTATCCAACAGGGATTCAAACTGATTCAGACCGATCGCCCTGCCCTGCTTCTCGATTATTTGAGAGCAAAGAAACTTCATAAATAACAACTAAGGATTATATGTTTAAGAAAATAATAGACTTCTATAAGGTTTCGGAACCGATTCCGGCTAAAGCCTCAACACCTGAGGAAAACGAAAGAAAACTGAAACGTCTGCAATGGGCTACTTTCCTTTCTGCTACCATAGGATATGGTACATATTATGTGTGCCGACTCAGTCTGAACGTAATCAAAAAACCGATTGTAGATAATGGCGTATTCTCCGAAACTGAGCTCGGTATCATCGGCTCTGTCTTGTTCTTCACTTACGCTATCGGTAAGTTTACCAACGGTTTCCTTGCTGACCGAAGCAACATCAAGCGACTGATGTCTACCGGTCTGCTCGTTACAGCCTTGGTGAATCTGGCTTTGGGCTTTACTAATTCCTTTATCCTCTTCGCAGTTTTGTGGGGATTGAGCGGTTGGTTCCAGTCGATGGGAGCTGCCTCTTGCGTGGTAGGCCTCTCCCGCTGGTTTAACGATAAGAACCGAGGAACGTTCTACGGATTCTGGAGTGCGAGCCATAATATAGGTGAGGCGATGACCTTCATCTTTGTGGCTTCCATCGTGAGCGCCTTCGGATGGCAATATGGTTTTATCGGAGCTGCGATAGTAGGTTTGGCGGGCGTTGTCCTGCTCCTTACTTTCTTCCACGATACACCTGCAAGCAAGGGTGTTACCCTGCCGGGTATCAAGGTAGAGGAAAAGAAACAGGATACGGAATCTTACAACAAGGCACAGAGTGCGGTTTTGAAGAATCCGCTCATCTGGATTCTGGCCTTGAGTAGTGCTTTCATGTATATCAGCCGCTATGCTGTTAACAGCTGGGGTATCTTCTATCTTGAGAACGAGAAGGGATATACTACGATTGATGCCAGCTTCATCATCTCTATCAACTCTATCCTGGGTATTGTGGGAACCGTATCATCCGGACTGGTATCTGATAAGATTTTCAAGGGCAACCGTTATTTGCCAGCCGTTATCTTCGGCTTGCTGAATGCGTTGGCGCTCTGTCTGTTCCTGCTGATTCCGGGTCATCATCTCTGGGTTGATGCTACGGCGATGGTATTGTTCGGTTTGAGCATCGGCGTGTTGCTTTGCTTCCTCGGTGGTTTGATGGCGGTAGATATTGCGCCTAAGAATGCATCGGGTGCTGCTCTTGGCGTTGTCGGCGTAGCAAGTTATGTAGGTGCCGGCATCCAGGATATCATGAGCGGTCTGCTCATCGAGGGCAACAAGCATCTGGTAAATGGCGTAGAAACTTACGACTTTACCTATATCAATTATTTCTGGATTGGCGCAGCCCTGATGTCTGTCTTAATGACTTGCATCGTCTGGAAAGCGAAGCCAAAGACTGTTTAAGAAATAAACGAAGCTATCATCAAAATACTCTTCACTCTTCACCTTTCGGCCGGAAACCCCTGTGTTTATCGGCATTCTGAGGGGTGAAGAGTTGTTTTTATCTCTTCACCCACTCTTCACCCCTCGGAATGCCGATAAACACAGGGGATTCGGGGCTTTTGGTGAAGAGTGAAGAGTATTTGGCAGGATGCCTATACGAAAATAAAATAAAGGAGTTTTCGATAACTGTTCCAGTAAAACAGCCGACTAGCGACTCTTGCGCTAGTCGGCTGTTTGCGTTTTGCCAGTTGGCTGTTTATATTTTGCCAGTTGGCTATTTCCGATTCTTGCATCTATCATCGCAAGCACTTGCATCTATCATCGTAAGTACTTGCATCTATCATCGTAAGTACTTGCATCGACCATCGGAAGTACTTGCATCTGCCATCGTAAGCACTTGCATCTATCATCGTAAGTACCTGCATCAATCATCATAAATACTTGCATTAATACACGCTATTTTGCTCGAAATGGGGTAAATATACCACTTCGAGCAGAATAAACGCACGCTATTTTGCTCGAAATGGGGTAAAAATACCATTTCGAGCAGAATTTACTTGGCATTTACGAACCGATACTTCACTTTCGCCATCGGATAATTATCATTCAGACGCAAGATGATGCGGTATATGTTATCCTTCCATTGCGTCTTCATAATGCCATCCGTCATCTGCACCTTTTCTACCGATGCAGAGAGATACTGGGCATCATATTCCAGACGGACCATACCGCCCTGAAGGAGGATTCTGCCCGCCTTCTGAACCACCGGTTTGCCATACGCCATCAGGATAATCTGGTTATCGAAGACCTGACCGTTCAGTCGGTCTTTCTCTATCTGCAGGGAGTCGAGCTTATACTGTTCGGTAATCTCCACCCAGTTATACTCCCTGTCCAGGGCGATGTTACGCTGCCATTTCTCCACATGCGCCCCATCAGTATACGCCTTTTCGAGATTCAACGTCAGGGAAGAGACATCTTCTGTAAAGGCATGACTCACCTTCTCGGCACGATACTTCTTGCCATCCTTCTGCTCCAAACCATTGATGATAGGCACATTATGATAAGCCGAACGGCAGTTCATCAGTTCGAAACGCTGGTTGCTGAATGATTTCGAAGTATAGGTATCACGACCCAGGTCGATGACAACCGGCTGACTGTTGTGGTAAACGATGAAGTTGCCGATGTCGTTGTGGTTATGGCTCTCGGCATTGTTTCCGCCTTTCGCCGCCACAAACCAGTTTTTGTTGCTCGCCACCATAATCTGCGAATTCTCCAGATAGGCATCTTCCGTCTTTGGCTCCACGGCCGCTGTTGCCTGATACTTCGGCAGCATGGAGAGGAGCATCAGTTCCCTGCCCAACTTCGGATAGTTGCCCGATTTTAGGAAAAGCGTAGAAGGCTTGATGGAATACTGATATTTCTTGCCCACGTAAGCCGCCAGCTGCATCATCTGCTCATTCTGGAGATACTCACCGTATGGGAAGAGGATGTTGATGTTCGGGATATTCTGAGCCTGCGCATCCGAGAAATTCACGAAGGTAAGGTCGTTGATATACATCGTAGTGATGAATCTGCCCATGTTCTCCACCTTCTTCTTCTGAGCATCAGTCAATGTAAGGACATCCTGCTTAGGTGCAAACTGCATGAAATAGAGCGACTCGAAGAACGAGGCTCCGGCACAGTCCCAATAGCTTACGCCTTCCTCGCAACCGCCATCATCCGGATAGCCCTTCATAAAGGTACGCAGACATTGCTGCACTCCCTTGAAGGCTGCATCACGCTGCTTGGCATCCTGCTCGCAGATGAGCACGGTTTCTAACCAGTTGCTCGTAATCCAGGTATTCCAGTTGTTGGCATTATTCTTCCAACCCTGCGGCTGATTCAATGTAGGCTTTAGGAATCGGCGATTGATCTCGCTTCTCACCTGGTCGCAGAGTCCCTTTTCCTTCCTGTTGATTTCATCTTCGAGCATATAGAGGGTCCAGGCAAGCATGCCTGCCGTCTCTGCATTGAAGAGATCTACCGGCTGAAGATCCTTTTCCGGATGGTCTTTCGGATAATGCGCCGGGATTCCCCACCAGGCTTCCTTCTCTATAAAATAATGTAGACCCTTGCGGATGGAAGGCAGGAACCGTCCCCTACCCTGCATGATTTCCGCCATCACCAAACAGACAAACTGCTTTCTGATGCCAAAGCTAGCCTCCTCATATCGGGTACGGTTACCGTTGGTTCGGAACTCGGCAAACATCGAGTTGGGGATGGCATTCCAAGGTTTCTTCTGATAGAGATTGCCCAACCGGATATAGTCGTTGCGCATCGCCACCGGCACCTGTTTCTGCCAATACTTGTCGCCAGCCTTCGGAAAAGGCACAAAAAAAGCCTGGGCTTTCATCAACATGGATGAAAGCACCAAGCCTATTATCATTATCAATTTCTTAGTCATATCGTTTATTTTTTGCGTACAAAGTTACGAAAATATGACAAGACCGAAGTTTAGAAAATGATAATTTTAGAGAAAATATCGCTTTAAGCGGTATTTTAAGAGAGAGAATTTCACTTTTTCCTCTGTTTATACCTCCAGGACTTACTACTTTCTCAAAGAATTGGCAGTCAGTTCCAGAAGACTCTGCAGATATTCATCGTCTGTATCCTTCTTCATCTTATTCAGCGAAGAGGCGCAGAATTTCTTCTCGTCAGCATTCAGCAACTTGCCGTATCCCTTACAAAGCTTGACTATTTTGTTGGCAATGCCCGTCTGGAGGGTACGCCGAGTCACCTGATTTCCCAAATAAGGGTATTGGTCTCTGGCATTCTTAAAGGCAGCACGGAGCGTGTTGAGTTGCATTATAAACTCTGCCGCATCCTTTGGAGGAGTCATATCCAATCCATAACTGCGAACCAGATTTTTGTTATACCTGATGTTGCCCAGAGAAACAAGAGAATCCAAACCTTGAACAGCATTCATCTTATAAGATAATGGCTTCTTATAGGTTTGCGGATCCTTGGAGTAGAACTTATATACACTGCCCTTTACCGAACGATCCATTCCCTGATACCATACCAAGGCATAAACATATCGCATGGTAGAATCCTTGCTGTCGCGGAAATACTGCAGGTTATAATTGCGGTCTTTGTGAGTACCAAACTCGTAAGTCATGGAATTATCCTTGCCATACCCCACCCGATTCGTTTCAAGACTGAGAGAGCCCGCTTTCTTGGTAAAACTAATATAAGCGAGGCGACTATTGCTCAATAAAGCCTTTTGAAAAGTATCCACCATTTTCTGCTTTCTCTCAGGAATAGCGAACTCAAATCCCTTCATCATACCAATATTATAGGTATTCATAGAGGAAGAAGTAACAAAGTCGCCTTTCAACAAATCCTGTGCGAATACATCAAAAGCCTGGTCGATAGCCGGTATAGGCTCCTGGGCATGGCAAGCCGAAGAGAGCATCATCAGGCAAGCCACAAATGCTAATTTAAAAGTTGTTTTCATATTCTTCTTCTTTTTAATTGTTTCTTGTTAATAAACCTCTTGGTCACCACTCACATAGTCCTCATCATGCACATTCTCCTCGCTTTCGAACGAGGCACTGGCAATTTCGGCATTGAGCGACTGGGTCTGAAGAGCATCAATGAGATAGAGTTTGAAGAACATTTCATTCTGCTGTGCCTCCATCTCACAGAGATGCTCATCGGCAAGCTTTTCCGGCTCTGCCAACAAAGAATCGGTAGCAATATTCTGAGCTATCCAAAGCTTTGGAGGAGTAGGAGCAAACAGATGCTGACGATATTGCCTCTGCTTGTGCTTCCTTGTCTTGGGAGATACGGAATCACCCGACTTTTTTATCTTTTCAGGCATGGAAAGATTGGCATCTGTCGATTTCTCCTCGTGGACAACAGCAGAATCAACATCCTCCTGAGTCGTTCTGCCATCGAGTTGAGCCATCTTCGAATCGTCCTGATGCCCTGTCTGTTGACCTATCCGAGGAATGGCAATCACAAAGAGCAGGGCGATGGATGCAGCCATACCTATCGGCAACCATAGGCGACGCATTCGTGCCTTAATCTTCGGATGAGCATCTTCTACATGATTCTCTGCCTCATAGTCGAGGGGCATCCCCTCATCGAAATATCCAAACATCATCTGATATTCCTTCAAGTCATCGCTCAGATCGGGATGCTTACGAAACCACTCCCCTATCAGAGCCTCCTCTTCCAGAGAAGTCTCACCAGCCATAAATCGGTCGAGCAACAGTCGTATGTCCTTTTCTTTTTCGTTCATATCCAGTTTCCTCCTTTATTGATTATACATATTTTATATATAAGGGCTATCGACATCTTTTTCTGATTTCCTGCAACATCTGCTTTCTTGCCCTCGAAAGCAACACGGATACAGATTCTGTGGTGATGCCCACGATTTGCGCTATTTCCTCAAAGCTTTTCTTCTCTACCTGTCGCAGATAAAGCACCTGATATTGGTTGGAGGGCAGAGCCTTGAGGCGTTTTTGCAGCCACAGCTCGTTCTCCGAGTTTTCCACTTCCACATCGGGCGGCGCATAGTGGCTAGGCGACTTATCGAAAGGCTGAGCATCTATCGAAATCATCTTCCGCTTGCGAAAGAAGTCGATGCAAAGATGCTTGGCGATGCAACCCATCGAACCTTTGGCATGAGCAGCAGACTGAATATCATCCTTGATGGCCCAGAGCTTGAGCATCGCATCCTGTGCGATATCCTCAGCCTCATCGCAGCCAACACCATAACCTTGACTGATCTGCAAGGTTATCTGCCGCAACTGCGGAACGATATGGATGAATTCATTCTCTGTCATTAGCTCTCTTTTGCTTTATTTATTCAAAACTACAACATAAACGGAAAAAAAGTGTTTTTCTTAATAGGATTAACCTATATTAACAAGACGAGGGTACGAAAAAGCATTATTTATGGGTCAAACATTTGGGGGATTTGGAACATTTTAGCAAAAAACATTTGGGGGATTTGGAACTTATATGTATCTTTGCGCTCAAAATCAGCAAGTTATGAGAAAAAGAATTTTTAAAAGAAAAGTATACGACAAAATGCTCGAATGGAAGCGAGAGAGAAATGGCAGCACAGACCTTATTGATGCCAATATATATGACACCCTTGCTATAAATAAAATATAGAGAGGGTGTATCATAAGTCCATGACGCACCCTCTTCTTGATTTTAAAAAACTATTTATTATTTGTCCAAAACATTCAAGTTCTGATAGAACCAGACATTCATCTGGTTGGCACCACGATGATTCCAGGCATAGTAAGGAATCAGGGTGAGCTTCTGGTTCTTGACTGAAACGGTGCCGTCAGCAGCCTGGTCGAGCACCTGAGAAGAAGTCTGGATAGCCTTGACAGAGAAGGCTGGAGCACCCTGGGTCTCCTTGTTCTCAATGCTGTAGTTATCCACCACAGAGAAGGCAGGCTTCTTGGCCATGACGGCACGGAGCACTGGCTCGTTCTGATTATCCACAGCCTCAGCGCAATATACCAATGGTCCACGCTCTACGGCAACCTTACCCTTATCATCTGCCACCTTGCCATTAGCTACAACTGTACGGATAGGCATATCGAAGTGGATGCGGATTACATCGCCCTTCTTGATGTTCTTGACTGGGAGATAACCCTTGTTGGCATCGAGGTCAGCCTCTACAGCCTTGCCGTTTACGGTTACTGTGTAAGCAGGCTTCTCTGCATCGCTATACTTGTAAAGATCGCTAGGCACCACCTGGTTGCGAACCCATCCCGGAATACGAACCAGGAGGTTGGCATTCTTCACACCGCTCTTCTTCACAGCAATCTTGATATCGCCGTTCCAAGGATACTCGGTAGTCTCCTCCAAAACCACATCCTTGCCATTCACCTTGATGGTAGATGTATTGCCGGCAAAGAGGTTAACATAGATATTGTTATCCTTCACGCCATAGAGATAGCCAGGAACAGAAGGGATGAAGCGGCACAAGTTACTTGGGCAGCAGGCACATCCAAACCATGGCTGGCGGGTAGTGTTGTTATCTGCATTGAAGGCATACTTGCCATCGCTAGACAATGGGTTTGGATAGAAGAATCTACCTCCGTCCATGCTCATACCTGATATTACACCATTATATAAGGTACGCTCCATGCAGTCGATATACTTGCTCTCGCCGTGAAGCAGGAACATACGTTCGAAGAGGTAAACCATAGAGATGGCTGCACAGGTCTCATTGTAGGCAGTCATGTTTGGCAACTCATAGTTGGCACCAAATGCCTCACCGGCATGGCGGGCACCTACACCACCTGTAAGATAATATTTCTTGCCAACAATGTTTTCGAAAATACGGTCAATCACCTTCATATAGGCAGAATCCTTGGTCAGGGCAGCCACATCGGCGATACCGGCATACATATATCCGGCACGAACAGCATGACCCACAGCCTCTTTCTGCTCCAAGATAGGAGCCTGGCTCTGAGAATATGGGTTGCGGATATGGGTCTTGCCACGATAGTCGAGCAGATACTTAGCCTCATCCAGATACTTCTTCTCACCGGTCAAGGTATAGAGACGAGCCAAAGCCATCTCGGCAATCTGATGACCAGGAACGATGGTAGCCTGTCCTGCCTTAGGACCTACTTCCCTTACCACGCAATCGGCATAGCGCTTGGCGATGTTCAGGAACTTGGTGCTACCCGTAGCCTGATAATGAGCACAGGCTGCATCTACCATGTGACCGAGGTTGTAAAGCTCGTGGCTCAAATCCTCGTCCTTCACCCAACGCTTATTTCCCGACCATCCGTGTGGATGCTTTGGGTTGATGGTACGGGCTGTATAAAGATAGCCATCTGGCTCCTGTGCCGCACCTACTACATCGAGCACGCTGTCGATATAAGCCTTCAACTTCTTGTCCGGATAAGTCTGGAGGATATAGCTGGCACCTTCTATGGTCTTATAAACATCAGTATCATCGAAAGAGAAGCCCATGAACTTGCTCACATCCCACTCCTTGGTCTCCAAGCCCGGGTGGTTAGGATGCTGCAAAGTGTAGGCAGCCATCTCGAAGTTCTTGTAACGGTGCTCGCTCTCACACTTGCTAAAAGCCAAAGGAATGGTTACCTTTTGGGCAGCCTTCAAGCGGGCACCCCAGAAAGTGTTCTGCGAAATCTTCACACTGGTAAAAGGAACCTGAGTAAATGGATAACCATTGCTCAATGTCTTCTGCTTCTGCGCCATCGTAGGCATTGCCACGGCAGCAGAAAGCAATACTGCAGAAATAAATCTCTTCATATTCGAATAGGTTTTATTAATTTTATATTATTGTTTGTCATTTCGGTTGCAAAGATAAGAAAACTTTCCGACTATAGTGTATAATAAACAATAAAAAAGCAGGTAATTATCAGTCAATCACCTATATTTATATCATATTTAACGCTTTTTTTTGTTACAATCGTTTTTTTTCTTACCTTTGCAGTCAAATTAGAAATACAATAATATATCAAATATGAATCATCT
>CAVBFV010000033.1:0-18807 GCA_963594575.1 Lachnospiraceae bacterium
ATAAATTTTATATAGAATCAAAGAATCTTCCCCCTAGGTTTATCGGGTGAGCCCTCAATCAGCGACATCGCTCCTAGCGAGATTCAGAGCATCGACGTATTGAAGGATGCTTCTTCTACAGCCATCTATGGTGCCCGTGGTGCCAATGGTGTTATCATCGTAACAACCAAGAGTGGTTCTGAGGGCAAGACCCAGGTGAACTTCAATGCTTCTCTTGGCTGGAAGAAAAACGTCAAGGAAATTGAGGTTCTCAATCCTTACGAATATGTTCTCTACCAGTATGAGACTGCAAGTGCAAGTAACAACCTTAACAACCTGGGTGGTACCAACTACGGTAACTACGCTGACTATGATATTTGGAAATCAAGAACAGGTCACAACTTCCAGGATGAGGTATTCGGCCGCACAGGTACACAGGCTATCTACAATGCCAACGTTAGTGGTGGTAGCAAAGACTTCAAGTACAATGTAAGCTATGCCCATAATCAGGAGAACAGCATTATGGAGAAGTCTGGTTACAACAAGGACAACATCGGTGCCAAGTTGCAGGCTAAGCTTAACAAGTGGCTGACCTTCGACTTCAATGCACGTATGGCATATCAGAAGATTAAGGGTCTTAGCGGTGGTGCTGACACCAACGACAGCAATGCAGCCAACTCAACAGTAGCTCAAACCATCACCTTCGCTCCTATTCAAGAATTGGTATCTTCTGATGAAGATGAGGATAACTCAACATCTTCTCGCCGCTCACCTATGGAGCGTTTGGATGGCACATACAAATTGCAGACACGTTTCCAGCAGAACTATAATGCTGCCCTTACATGGAAACCATTCAAGCACTGGACAGGCAAGACTGAGTTTGGCTATGGCTGGAAATACAACGATACAGACCAGGCATGGACAGCCTTGGCTGTAAATAACTCTAAGTTTGGTCACAATGGTCGTCCTCAGGCTCAGTTTGTTCGCGACACATACAAATCTTGGCGCAATGCAAACACTTTAACTTATGACAACAACAAGCTCTTCGGAGGTCGTGATCACCTGAACGTATTGATTGGTCATGAGTGGAGTTCTGATATGCAGACTACACGTACCAGCACATCAGTAGATTTCCCTGTAGATTTCACCATCGACCAAGTCCTTTCTTTCACCAATACGGCAGAAAGTACATTGGGCAACGAGGTTGACATCAAGGCTAAGGAGAACATGCTTTCTTTCTTCGGTCGTGTCAACTACACTTTGGCAGACAAGTATTTAATGACCTTCACTCTCCGTGAGGATGGTTCTTCCAAGTTTGGCAATGGCAATCGATGGGGATTGTTCCCATCAGCAGCATTGGCTTGGCGTATGTCTGACGAGAAATTCATGAAGAGTGCCGACAAGTGGCTCTCTAACTTGAAACTTCGTCTCTCTTTGGGTACAGCAGGTAACAACCGTATTCCTTCAGGTATGCTTTCTCCAACCTATGGCGTAGCAGACGCTGCGGGCAAACATCCTGGTTTCAATGAGGTGAATACAGGTATGCTCGAGAGCTATAAGGCTAACGGCAAGACTGTTCTCTACAATCCAAACTTGAAGTGGGAAACAACAACAACCCGAAACTTCGGTATCGATTACGGATTCCTCCGTGGCCGCATCTATGGTACTTTGGATTTCTATTGGAATACAACCAAGAACTTGTTGATGCTTCAGACCTTGCCTTCTGCAACTGGTTATGAGCGTCAGTACCAGAACGTAGGTACCACATCTAACAAGGGTATCGAGTGGGCACTGAACGCAGCTATCGTAGACAGCAAGAAGTTTAACCTCAACTTCAACTTCAACATTTCTTATAACAAGAACAAGATTGACAAGTTGGAAGGTGGTGAGCACTTTGAGACATCAAGCTGGGGTGGTACAAAGGTAACCAAGGGTAATGGTGACTTCCTACTCGAGGAAGGCGGTCGCTTAGGTGAGCTTTGGGGCTACAAGCAGCAAGGTTTCTATACCGTATTCAACCCTGCAACAGGTACTGGCGACCTCATTTACGATGGTGCAAAGTGGCGTTTGGCTACAGAGGCTGACGGTCATGTCGGTGGTGACGTTAACAACAACTCATATAAAAAATTCGGTGGTACACTGTATCCTGGTGGTGCCAAGGTAGAATGTGATGAGGAAGGCGAAGCTCTTTTCCAGCGCTTAGGCAATACTGTTCCTGAGGTAACTGGTGGTTTCGGATTCGATGGTATGTGGAAGACCAACTTCGGTAACTTCGACTTCAACATCTTCTGCAACTACTCTTTGGGCAACAAGATTTACAATGCCACAGCACAGGGAGCATCTTTCTATAGCGGTACACAAGCAGGCTGGAACATCATCAATGATTACAACTCAAGCAACCGCTTCACATGGGTTGACCCTGCAAATGGTCTGAACCTCGGTCGTCCTTCAAGTTCTACAGTAACAGCCTATGGCGGTGCAGAAGGCTTGATGAGCCGTCTGAACGAGATTAACGCCAATGCTTCTGTATGGAACCCAGCAGCCAACAGCAATATGGTAATCCTTGATACCTATCTGGAGGATGCTTCTTTCTTGCGTATCAACAACATCACCGTTGGTTACACATTACCAAAGAATTGGGTAAAAAAGGCTTGGCTTGAGAGCGTACGTGTATACTTCACAGCTTACAACGTATACTGCTTCACCAACTATAGTGGTTACGACCCAGAGGTGGACACATCTTCAAAGGGTAATCCTATGACACCAGGTATCGACTACGCAGCTTATCCAAAGAGCCGTTCATTCGTAGCTGGTATTAACGTGACATTCTAATTTTAGATAAAGGAGAAAACAAAATATGAAAAAGATATTAGGAATAGCAGCACTCTCTATGGGTGTCATGCTGACAAGTTGCTCCGACTTCCTTGACCAGAAAGCAGAATCAGCTTTGGACCAGGAAAATGTGTTCAACTCAAGCTATTTCACTGGTCTTGAAATCAACAAGATTTATGGTGATTTCGGACAGGATAATATGTATGCCAACCGTATGACCATCTCATACGGTGCCAATACCGACACTGAGTTAATTGATGGTTTGGGTTCTACCTCTACATCTTCTAACGAACGTGGTTACATGAACTATAACGGTACAGCAGATGGATGGGCTAACATAGGTACTTCTTGGACCAACATCTATGGTTGTATTGAGTATTGCAACAAAGCCATCGAGGGTATCCGCAGCAGTTCCATCGCAGAAGAAAAAGACATGAAGCGCTATTTAGGAGAAGTATTGACTCTTCGTGCGATGCTGTACCTCGACTTGGTTCGCCTTTGGGGTGATGTGCCTTACAAGACTGCAGCTACCAAGCCAGACTTGAGCGATGCCTACGAGGGTAAGACCGACCGCGATGTAATTCTAGATGGTCTGCTCGTAGATTTGGAAGAGGCTTCCAACCTGCTCCCATGGGCAGGCACAGGCAACTATACTACAGAGCATGCTACCAAGGGTTATGCTGATGCTCTCTATGCACAGGTAGCCTTGACACGTGCTGGCTATGCCATCCGTGAAAATGCCAAGGAAGGTTATGAGACTCTACCTGAGTACTCTGATCCTACTTATCCTACACAGCGTCCTGACGAGGCAACCCGTAAAGCATATTACGAGAAGGCTTTGGCTAAGTTGTCAGAGATTATCACCAGTGGCAAACACAGCATGAACCCAAGTTTCAAGAACGAGTGGAAGCTTCTCTGTGCCCGTCAACTCGACCAGACTTACAGAGAGAACATCTTTGAACTTCCTATGCTGTTGAACGTTTCTGGTGAAATTGGTTATACAGTGGGTAAGCGTATCAAAAGTTCTACAACAGAGTTTGGTAAGAAAGGTAACTCTACTGGTAAGCTGAACACAACTGCTACCCTCCTCTACTCTTACGAGAAGGATGACACTCGCCGCAACGTAACTTGCTGCCCTGTACAATATGGAGAATATAAAGGCCAAACTGTAGAAGGTATGGGAGATGTAAACCCAACCAAGCAGTCTGTTAAGCCTTTCGGCATCACTATCGGTAAGTGGCGTCCAGAGTGGATGGGAGAAGAGTGGAAAGCTGCAGCAAAGGCTTCTGCAGATAAAGTTTGTACAGGTGTCAACGTAGTAAAGATGCGTTACTCACAGGTTCTGTTGATGTATGCAGAGGTAATGAACGAGTTGGCTGGTGCAAATGGCAACTACCAGGGCGATGCAGGCATGACAGCACTTCAGGCGTTGGCCATGGTTCATAACCGTGGTGTGAAGGAAAGCAACAATGATACATCTATCGATGGTGACTTCCTGCAGGCTGCTTCCACCCACAACAAGGAGCAGTTCTTGAACGATATTGCTCAGGAGAATGCTTGGGAGTTGACTGGTGAGAATGCACGCAAGTGGGATCTCGTACGCTGGGGAATGCTGGCAAGCAAGATAGCAGAAGCCAAGGCTGAGTATGCAGAGAAATGCATGGAGTGGCCTACCACTATCTACTTCAACTATACCGATGCCACAAAGACTCGCATCGACGAGAGCTCAATCGCATGGTATGGTTTGGAAGATGGCAAGACTGCTGATGACTATACTGGCTCTGCTACTGGTTGCGGTTACAAGGACGAGGCAGCAAGAGACAAGTCTGACTCTGAGTATACCAAGAACTTGAAGACCATCAGTGCTGGTCTTGTAGGTACAAGCATCGACGGAACTGTTGCTACACCAGATCATGGTGTGAAGAACCGCTACATCCTTCCTATCTACACCAAGACTATCGCTGACTCAAGAAACGCTTTGGCAAACTCTTATGGTTTCTAATCATTAACAAAAGACAACAATGAAAACATTAAAATATTCAGTTTGGGCCATCATGTTGCTCGCTGCAACATTGGTCTCTTGTACTGACAAGATGGACTGGGACATCGACCCAACCCTAGACCGTTGCTTTAGCGCAACATCTCTGTCAGTAGATCCATCAGACACTGAGGCTGAAGTTACATTCGATGCTGGCATGATGAAGGCAAATGGTGCAGAGAAATTTGAGATTCAGGTTACTACTGCTACATTAGCTGATGACGAGGCATGGGACAACTCTAACGAGGTACTTACTTTCGAGACTGAAGACAGCCCTTATACTATCACTGGACTTATCGGTGATACAGAGTACTCACTCCGTATGCGTGCACTCTCTACTCAAAAGACTGCTAGCCATTGGGTACACTATGCTTCAAGCACAAAGACAACCTTCAAGACCAAGGCTGAACAGATTATGAATGCTGTAGCCAATGCTGATCGTGGCGAGGACTTCATAACCGTATCTTGGGATGCAAGCAAGGCTGTTACCAAGTTGACTGTATCAGAGGGTAAAGAAGAGGAAGGTCAGGAGCCACGCACCATCGAATTGGATGACGAGGCAAAGACAGCTGGTCGCTATACGATTACAGGCTTGACACCTTCTACTAATTACACCATTGCTATCTATTATAATGATACAAAGCGTGGTTCAGTTAGCGCAAGCACATCTGCAGCAATGCCTGCTGGTGACGAGAAGGTTGAGTTGAATCCATCTATCTCTACTATCAACAACGACGTGATTGCCGAAATTGTAAAAGCAGCACAGGAGAAGACTGGCAAGACCAATGTAGCTATTACTATTGGTTTGCAGGCAGGCAAGGAATATACTATGGTTTCTACTGCTGAGGATGGTACTGATGCCAACGTTAAGATTCCTGAGGGTGCCTCTGTTACATTCTTCGGTTTGGCTGGCGAAAGTAAACCTATTATGAATTGGAAGAAGTGCTTAGACATCGCAGGCTCACACTCTTATATCCGTTTCCTGAACGTAAGCATGAAGGATACTGGTTGCCAGTACCTCGTCAACCAGGATAAGGATGCTGCAGTGGGTGAGATTTCATTCACAGACTGTACATTCTCTGATTTCGAGAGCTCTGTATTCCGTACCAAGGGTGGTGTAGTAAGTGTTGACAAGATTATTGTTGACAACTGCGTGATGACTAACATGTCTACTGGTGGTGGTTATCCTGTATTCTATATCGGTAATACCACAACTAATGTAGGTCAGTTAGAGTTGAAGAATTCTACATTCGATACAACAAGTCACAACTTCATTCAGTTGAAGGCTGCTATCTCTGGTGGCGTGACTATCAGCGACTGTACCTTCTACAACAACGTTGACGGTAGTAAGTATTTCATGGATTCTAACAAGTTGAGTACTGATCTGACTATCATCAGAACTGTTCTTGGAAAATCTATGGACACTGCAGCAAAAGGTGTCCGCACTACAGGTTCTATTGTTGTCAACGAGTCTATGCGTGCAAAGGATTGTGTATATGGCTCTAACGACATCAAGGAGTTCGCTGTGGGCAGCTTGACATCAGATGAAATCTTCACAGATCCTGCAAACCACAACTTCACAATGAAGATTGGCGATCGTATCGGTGACCCACGCTGGTACAAAGCTGAATAAGTAAATAGCAAGCATCTACAAGATGCTTAACTATAACAAACTATAAATGAAGTGCAATGCCCCCATCGGGCGTTGCACTTTTTTTTGTTTATCTCCCTCTCCCTTACCACTCACCAAAAACTTTTTTTGCTAATTTTTTGGAAGTTACGAAAGAAAAGCGTATCTTTGCAGCGTAATATATAAGAAATATTAGAAAAGAGAATGAACGGAGAAAACTATATAAGATTTGATTGGGCGATGAAACGCCTGCTGCGCAACAAGGCTAACTATGTTGTGCTAGAGGGTTTCCTGTCTTCATTACTTGGAAAGAAATTTAAGATTCACCGCTTCCTGGAGAGCGAAAGTAACCAAGAAGACGAAGACGATAAATATAACCGAGTAGATATTCTGGCAGAAAGCGAGGATGAACAGTTATGCATCATTGAAGTACAAAACAGTCGTGAGCATACTTATTTCCATCGCATGCTCTATGGCGTATCTAAGGCAATAACAGAGTACATTGGTCTTGGAAAACCATACGAAGCGGTTCGCAAGGTGTATTCCATTAACATCGTCTATTTTGAACTAGGACAAGGAAAAGACTATGTGTACCATGGTAAAACCGAATTCATCGGTGAACACGAACCGCACGACATTCTGAAACTCTCCATCCGACAGAACGAGAAATTCTTTGGCATCAAGGATAAAGATCTAAAGCTTAGGAAGAGTCCTGGCGATTTGTTCCCTGAGTACTACATACTACGTATCAATGATTTTGACAAGGTAGCAACTACCCCTCTTGACGAATGGATAGAATTTCTGAAAACAGGCTCTATCAGCTCCGATGCCACTGCTGCAGGATTACCTGAAGCACGTGAGCGACTTCGTGTGGATTCACTCTCACAAGAAGACAAGCAAGCTTATTACCGACATCTAGAAGCTGTTAGACATATGAAAAGCCTATTCGACACTAGCCGGGACGAGGGATATCAAGATGGCTTAATGGAAGGAAGAATGGAAGGAAGAATGGAAGGAAGAATGGAAGGAAGAGCGGAAGGAAGAGCGGAAGGGGAAAAAGAAAAAGCCCTAAACATCGCTCTCAAACTTCTTGCTTTTAACACTCCAATCGACATCATTTCCCAATCCACTGGATTAACTGTCGAAGAGATAAAAAAATTGAAACAATAATACTATACGAACAAGAGGGTGTGTCATAAGTGCGATGACATGCCCTCTTTTTTTCGCAACCTCAGCCACTTCAGTCAACTAACTCAGCCGCTTCATTCAGCCAACTCAGCCGCTTCATTCAATCAAATAAAGTGCCTCATTCGAGCTACGAATACGCCTCTTGAAGTCCACGCAGTCGAATCTTCAAGCCAACGCAGTCGAATCTTCAAGTCAGCGCAGTCATATCTTCGAGCAAGCGCAGTCATATCTTCGAGCCAACAGAAACCTCTGACTTTTATATAAAACCAAGGCAAAAAACTTCTGACTTTTTTATGATTTGACATCAAAAAGCCTCCAACTTTTAAAAATAACTGATCCTCTTTATGCTATTTCTAACTTATTTTCTTGTGGTGAAAGACTTCTGTAGGAGTTTTTTTCTTCGATTTTGTTGTCACATCTACCACACTTACTATAACACTCTGATTATGAGCGAATAACGCGTGGTAATAAGGAGTATTTCTATTACCACTTATTACCACCTATTACCACGCCCATATGGTAAGCGGCTCCGCTTGCCAGGGGGCTGCTGAAATTACGTCACGACGTAGCATTTGCTGCGTCCCGACGTAATAACCGGTGCGTCGCGACGCAGCAACAGATACGTCGCGACGTAATTCCGGCTACCTCCTGCCCCATCAAATAAGCCTCACTTGCAAGCCAGAATCAACACCATTAAAGGCTATATTGTAAAACCAACACTTCCGAAAACGTTTACGTTAGATTTTTCATTAATTTTATTCGCCATTAAATAATTTTTGTTACTTTTGTAGCAGAAATCTAAAGATTATAATAAAAAATCTAAGATTCCTTATGATCTATTGAGAATTAAACACGACAACAACTAATCGCTAGTAAGTTCAATTAGACCAGAGAAACTTAACAAGATATAATAATAATAACCTACAAAACAAACATCGTTATGTATCAACAACTGAAACGTGCCAGCATGGCACTGACTTTAAGTTCAGTTTGTTTCCTCGCTTTTGCGCAGAAAACAATCCAAGGTACCGTTAAGGATGCTAATGGCGAACCAATGATTGGTGTAACCATTACTGACCAGAATGGTAAGGCTGGTGGTATCACCGACCTTGACGGTAAGTTTACCATCCAGAACGCTGACCCTAATGCGGTCTTGACTTTCAGCTACATCGGCTGCAAGCCTAAGAAAATTAAAGTGGGGGGGCAAAGATCTTGGAACATTGTTCTTGAAGATGACAACGCAGCTCTTGATGAGGTCGTTGTCGTTGGTTATGGTACTATGCGTAAACGCGACGTAACTGGTTCTATCGCATCTGTCAACTCAGAAAAGATTGCCGCTCGCGGTACTACCAATCTTGCAGAGTCTCTGCAGGGTTCAGTTCCTGGTGTCAACATCACCCAGTCTGGTAGCCGTGCAGGTGCAGGCTTCAATATCCAGGTTCGTGGACAGGCTTCTATCAACAAGCAGGCACAGCCATTGTATGTTATCGATGGTGTGGTTTGCGACAACATGGACTTCCTCAACCCTGACGATATCGACCGCATCGACGTATTGAAAGATGCATCTTCTACCGCCATCTACGGTTCCCGTGCTTCTGCCGGTGTCATCATGATTACCACCAAGGGCAGCAAGGGTGCAGACAAGGCACAGAAGGCTACCATCTCTTATGATGGATATTATGGTATCAAAAAGTTGGCACGCATGCCGGAATTTATGGATGCCAACGAGTTCATGGATTACCGCTTCCAAAGATATACCACACTCGATGGAAAGAGCTACGATGGTTCTAGCCGCAAGGGTGTTGATGCAGAAGGACATCCACATTACATCATCAAGAATACCGACTTGAATTCTGCCTTCCTTGCCCGCAAGGGAGCAACTAGCTATAAGGATTCCAAAGTTTATGAACTGATGATGGATCCAAACTTCGACGGTTACGACTGGAAGAAGATGGTTACCCGTACTGCTGCCCAGCAGAACCACTTTATCAGTGCTGCCGGTGCTACAGACAAGGTAAACTACCGTGTAGGTATGGGTTATCAGGGAGAAGAGAACGTATTCAAGGGCAACGACTATGAGCGTTTCAACTTCAAGGGCTCAATGGATGCCAAACTCTCCAAGATTTTCGAGGCTGGTTTCTCTGCCAACATGTCAATGAGCCGCACCGAAGATGTATGTACTGATGGTACTTATTCTCCATACGTAAATGCGTTCTATTTTAACCCGTTCGTATCTCCTACAGATGCAGATGGCAATCTGATTCCTAACCCGGGAGCAAAGGCTGCCTTTGGTGCAGATGCAAATTTTACATCTACATACAATCCGCTCATCGATTTGAATGACGGAAACTATACCAATGAGACCAAGAAGTACCGACTGATGGGTAACTTCTACCTGCGTGCCAACATCATCAAGGGATTGAAGTTTACAACCACCTTCTCTCCTAACTACTCTCACAAGCGCCAGGGCATCTTCTATGCAACAGGTCTGAACGAGGGTAATGATGTAGGTTCTACTTACTACCAGAAGAACAAGACCAACTTCGGTTCTGTAGCCAATACTACCCGCGTAGACTGGACTTGGGACAACCAGTTTGACTACAACCGCACATTTGGCGACCACACCGTTGGTGCCATGGCACTGTTCTCACTCTACAAGAGCAATACAGAATACCAGTATGAAGAAGGTAAGGGTATCGCCAGCGACCACACTACATTCCACAACCTGGGAACAGCCAGCGGCGACAAGGTACTCTCCAGCGACTATACAGAGTCATCACTGGAGTCATTCGCTTTCCGTGCCAACTATTCTTACAAGGGCCGTTATATGGCTACAGCTACACTCCGTACCGATGGTAGTTCCCGTTTTGCAGACGGCAACCGCTGGGGCTGGTTCCCTTCTGTAGCTGCTGCATGGCGTATCTCTGATGAAGCATGGATGAAGCAGTTCAGCAACTGGCTTGATAATGCTAAGCTCCGTCTTTCATACGGTGTTACTGGTAACAACAATGTGGGTGACTATGTAACCATCGCTTCAGCTACAGGTCCAACATATGTAACCATTGACGGCAAAGAAGTACAGGGTTATCATCCTAACGGATTGGTAAATACAGAACTCATCTGGGAGAAGGTAAAGGAATTTGACCTCGGTCTCGACCTGAGTTTCCTAAAGAACCGCATCAATGTAACAGCCGACTTCTACAACCGTCTTTCTGATGGTCAGATTATGTCTCGTTCAGTGCCTATCGAAACCGGTGAGAAGACTTCAACCTTCAACGTAGGTTCTGTCCAGAACAGAGGTATTGAACTCGGTTTAAACTTTAACATCATCAACAAGAAAGACTTCTCCTGGAGTGCGAACGTAAACTTCGCCCGTAACTGGAACAAGATTAAGGAGTTGAGTAATGGTAAGGTTGATGAGGTTGCCAACAACTGGTTTATCGGCGAGCCACTGAACGTACTCCGTGACTATACCCATACCGATGTCATCACCGACAAGGGTGTAACCATGCACACCATGAATGGTGACAAGCACTATACCCTTAAGGAATTCTATGAGAAGTATGGCACTAAGTATAAGTGGTATGAAGGTCAGGTAGCCGTTAACGACTGGAACGATGACGGTAAGATTGACGACAACGATAAGCAGATTTATGGTTGCACCGATCCACGCTGGACTGGTAGTTTCTCTACCAATGTTTACTTCAAGGGCTTCGACTTCTCTATCATGTTCTACACCAAGAGCGGATTCTGGTCACGCAGCTATTTCCACGAGAAGTACATGAAGTATAGCGACCGTGGTAATGCCCACATGCAGTTGGATTACTACATACCAAAGGGAGCACCAATCATCGACCATGCAACAGGTGAGATTACAACCGCCACCGAGACCCACTACGGAAAGTATCCTTATCCAAACAACAGCGATAATACTTTCGGTGGCTACTTCGGCGACAAGGGTTCAGCCAAGGGCGAAGGCTTCCAGTATCAGAAGACCTCTTTCACCAAGGTTAAGAACATCACCCTGGGTTACACCTTGCCAAAGAACGTAGTGAGCAAGGCTGGTATCAGAAATCTCCGTGTTTATGTAAACATTCTGAACCCATTCTGTTTCACCAACTATAAGGGCTTCGACCCAGAGTGGGCATCACAGAATCTGCAGAATGGCGGTCCATCATCTGTAACCTACCAGTTTGGTGTAAATCTTAAGTTCTAATCTCATTAAATGAAGTAAACAATTATGAAAAAGATATTATATAGCGTAGCATTGGCGGCCTGCTGCATGGGAACCATGACAAGTTGCAGCGACTTCCTGGATGCTAGCAACAAGTCGAATGTAACTGATAAACAGACATTTGCAACAAAAGATGGTTTCAATAGCCTCGTCAATGATGCCTATCAGCATCTGCAAAACGTTTATGCAGCTCCTCTGTTCACAAGCTGTTTCTCAGCAGGTACAGATATGTATGCCGATGCCCGTAACAAGATGAACGAGGCATTGAATACTTACGAGACTCTGACTCCAGAAAATACGGACATCAAGAATCTCTATACTTACCTCTATGCAGGTATCCGTGCAGCCAACTCTGTATCATATTATGCACAGACAGCACAAGTAGATGACAAGACGAAGGGTCAGCTAGTAGGCGAAGCCCGTGTATTGGCAGCCTACGAGTATTATCTCCTGGTAAACAACTTCGGTGGTGTGCCTATCATGAAGGACTTCCTTACCACAGCAGGCACAGGATACCCGAAGTCATCTGCTGCAGATGTATATGCCTATATCATCAGCGAACTCGAAGATGTTATCAGCAAGAATGTGCTCCAAGCTTCTACAGCTACCAAGGGTGGCGGCAGAATCAGCCAGGAAACAGCCAAGGCTATCCTTGCGAAGACCTACCTTTCTGCAGCATGGGATCTCAACAAGCAGGATTACTTCTCTAAGGCTGCTGCTCTTGCCGATGAGGTGATTGCGGGCAGAAGACTGACTACCCCATATGCCAAATTATGGAAGGCAGACGGATCGGGCGATGACAACGAAGAGTTCCTTTGGGATGTAGAGTATGACTTGGCGACAGCCAACAACACCACATCAGGCGGTACAGAATGGAGCGGTTACTACTGCAACTATCTGGGTGGAAACGAAGATAATATCAAGGCGACAACCTCCAGCTATGTGCCAACCCTCTATGCCCTGCATTGCTTCAAGAAGGGCGACCTGCGTTACGACGCTACCTTCATGAAGGAATTGCCAGATGTTAACAAGGGCAATGCTGCCGGCACAGGCTACTGGACCTGGTATAAGAATGGTGAGAGTCTGGTAGGTAAGCCAGTAACGCGTTACTATTCTGCATGGTATGAAACAGATGCCGACTTTGAAGCATGGAAGGCTATAGATCCTGCAAACAGAGCAAACACCTACCGCATTCCAATGGATTCACAGAGCAAGGAAGCACAGAATATGGACGGCAGAGATATGGAATATTACGACAACCAGCAGCTGGTATATGGTTCTAACCCTTGCAAGAAGTTTGACGACAGCAAAACAGCTTCTACAGAGAAGAATACCTGCTATCGCGATATCCATATCATCACTTTGCCAGAGATGTATCTCGTAGCAGCCGAGGCATATCTGAAGGCTGGTGATAACCCTAAGGCATTGGCACGACTCAATGAGGTTCACCAGCGCGCTGGTCTCCCTGCACTTACAGGAACAGTTACTATCGACAACATCCTTGATGAGAATGCCTGCGAGAACTTCGGTAATGAGGCTCGTTGGATGGATCTTCGCAGAACCCAGACTCTGGTAGATCGTTGCACCAAGTATAACCATGAGATGGGAGACAAGGCTGCCCAGTATATCGGCAAGAAGCTTCTTCGCCCTATCCCACAGGCAGCAATTGATGCCAACGATAATTTGTCATTAGCTGACCAGAATCCTGGTTACTAATCAAAGTCATTATGTTGATAACAAAACCTATCAGGACATACGTTAATCATTAGGTTTAAGACCGTATCCTAGGGAGATATTTCCCTACGGATGCGGTCTTTCTTTTTGCTATATAGGCAAGGTATACGTAATCGTTTTCGTAGTTTTTCGCTCACTATCTGCATGCGGTAAGCAAAAATGTCGTAACTTTGCACAAAATCTTATAGAAAAAGAAAATAATAAAATAAATAAACCTAAGAAGAAATGAAGAAATCAATCATTAAGACTGTCGTGCTTGCAGTGCTCATGGCTCTGCCAATGATAGCAAAAGCACAAACTTTCGCTGGTATCACAGCCGAGCAGAATGCACAGAACACTCCTGAAGGATGGACTGCTGTTGCCCTGCCACAGTTGCCTGCCATCACATCGGATAACACGTTCAACATCAAGGATTATGGTGCTTCTACATCAGCTGCAGACAACACCAAGGCTATCCAGAAAGCACTCGATGCAGTGCCTACAACAGGTGGTATGGTCGTGATTCCTGCCGGTACCTGGATGTTTGGTAGCGCAGATCAGATGACAAGTAAAACTGAGGTTCTCAGCATCAAGTCAAAAACCATTCTCCACCTTTGCGCAGGTGCTACCCTGAAGCTCGTGGAATACGGCAAGGCGCCAAACAACAAGACTGTCTTTATCGGTTGCAAGAACAAGAACCAGAGCGACATTGTTATAGAGGGCGAAGGTGAAACTTCTATCATCGACGGTCAGGGTACTCGCTGGTGGAAGGCTCGCGACAATAAGGAGACATTCTATCCGGGAGCGATGATCCGTTTCGAGAAAGGCAGCCGATTCCTGATTCGCAATCTCAAGGTACAGAATACTCCTGGTGTCAACATCACCTTGAGCAACAGCAATGGTGCCAGCAATGGTACTGTTCATGATGTAACCATCTATAACCCTTCTTCTGAAACCAAGACAGAACAGCCTTCTCATAACACTGACGGTATCTCTATCTGGGGGCACCACATGAACATCTATAACTGCAACATCAGTACAGGTGATGATAACGTAGTCTGCGATAATGATGCACAATATATCCATGTATGGAACTGCGACTTCGGTACAGGACACGGAGCTTCCATCGGCAGCTACACCAAGAACATCAAGCATGTATGGTTCGACAATATCACCATGAACGGTACAACTGCCGGTATCCGCATGAAGACGGGTATCAACAGTGACGGTACACTGCGTGGTAGTGGCGAGGAGGACTGGAAGTTCACCAACTTCACCATGACTAAGGTAAAGAACCCTTTCTCTATAGACTGCTACTACGACAAGAACTACAACAGCGATCCTGCCGTAGACAAGGCTAACGCAAGAGCATTGGACGGCACAACCCCAACATACAATGGCATCCTGCTCCAGAACGTGAAGACAACAGATGTTTGTACAGGCAACGCTATCTTCCTGATTGGTCGTCCTGAGAGCCACATCAAGAACGTGACACTCGACAATGTACAGATCAAGGCAAAGAAGGGTATCGACATCCGTTTCGTAGATAATCTCGTATTCAAGAATAACTCCAAGATTACCGTAAGCAGCGGTTCTATCTGGCTTAAGAAGTATGACTCCACATACAAAGACGAGTGCGGTGCTACATCTACCGGTTCTACAGGCATTCAGACTATTACTGCCTCTACCAACATTGCCAACAACAATGTTTACGACCTCAGCGGTCGCATGGTGAAACTCAATGCCAAGGCTGATGACCTGAACAGCCTCAAAAAAGGTATCTATATCTACAACAACAAGAAATACGTAGCTAAATAATTCATTTTAACATCGGTAACAATGAAAATAAAATCGCATTCACTCCTGTGCATTCTCGCCACCATCGCATTGAGTTCTCCGCTCTCTGCGCTGAGCGTGAATGCCCAGAAGGCGGTATCCAAGACATGGAATCCGAACTTGAAGAACGGAATGTACCGCAACCCGGTTATTGACGCCGACTACTCAGACCCTGACGTATGCCGTGTGGGCAATGACTACTATATGACTTCCTCTTCCTTCCAGTGTTTCCCAGGCTTGCAGATTCTGCACAGCACCGACCTGGTAAACTGGGAGATTATCGGTGCTGCCCTACTCGATGACTATCCGGTTTTGCCTGAATACCAGGGCACCGAACTGGATTGGCGCAAGAAGGTTCAGCATGGTAACTACGTGTGGGCACCCTCCATCCGCTATCATGACGGATGGTTCTATATCTACTGTGGCGATCCTGACCAGGGACTCTTTATGACCAAGACACAGGATCCACGCGGCCCTTGGGAGCCCATCACCTGGGTGATGAAGGGAAAAGGTATGATCGACTGCTGTCCTCTCTGGGATGAAGACGGCAAGGCATATCTTTCGCATGGATGCGCCGGTTCAAGAGCCGGTATCAAGTCGGTACTCTTCGTAGCTCCGATGTCACCAGACGGAACCAAGGTGATCGGTCCTTCACGCATCGTATATGACGGTCATGAAGACCAACCTACCATCGAGGGTACCAAGTTCTACAAGCGCAACGGCTATTATTACATCATGAGTCCTGCGGGCGGCGTGAAGTATGGCTGGCAGGTGGAACTGCGTTCCAAGAATCCATACGGTCCTTACGAGGAGTATGTGGGTATGGCACAGGGAAAGAACAAGAAGGTAAACGGCCCTCACCAGGGTGCTTGGGTTGATACCCAGAACGGCGAAGACTGGTTCCTCCACTTCCAGGACAAGCACGCCTACGGTCGTGTGGTTCATCTGCAACCAGCCAAATGGGTAAACGACTGGCTCGTTATCGGTGATGACAAGGATGGTGACGGCTGCGGTGACCCTGTACAGCAATGGAAGAAGCCAAACCTGCCATCAAGCGGTAACTTCCAGCCTAAGGAATCGGATGATTTCAACAGCATAGATTTAGGTCTGCAATGGCAGTGGAACGGTCCTTACAGTCAGTACTGGTACTTCTGTGATGCCAAGAACTCCAAGTTGCGTCTCTATGGCGTGCAGCAGGCAGAAGATGTAAAGAACCTGTATGATTTGCCAAACCTCCTGCTCCAGAAGCTCCCTACCGAGAACTTTATTGCTACTGCCAAGGTGAAGTTCATACCTAACCGCACCGAGGCTTACAAGGAAAATGATAAGGTATTGGGCGAAAGCGCCGGCATGATTATGCAGGGCATGGACTATGCGGCACTCAAGTTTGTTGATACCAAGGAAGAGGGTGTTGTTTTGCAATATGTAACCTGCGAGAAGGCTGAGAAGGGAAAGGCTGAGAAAGTGGTGAAGCAAGTGGCCGTCAAGACCAGCAAGCTGCCTCAACCTTACACCGTGAAGTATGCCGTAGATGATATTCCTTCTTCCCGCATCGCTACTCAGGATGTATGGCTCCGCGTGAAGGTTCATAGCGAAGGCATCGCCAACCAGATACAGGCCATCGCTGAATGGAGTTACAGTCTGGATGGTAAGAAATTCACCAAGATAGGCAATCCTTTCACTGTGCGTGAAGGCAAGTGGATTGGTGCCAAGCTCGGTTTCTTCAACACCCGCACAGCCAAGAAGAACGATGCTGCCTTCTTCGACGTAGACTGGATTCATTTCGAAAAATAACGCTTTCCAGCTAACGCGTTATTTCAGAGAATATTTTGGGAAACAAAAAAATCCCCCTCATTGCAAATCAATGCAGCGAGGGGGATTAATCTTTATGAGTAATCTAAAAATTCTAATCTTTCTTTTCTTCTGTAGGCTCTGCCTTTGTTGTTTTCTTGGCAGGTGCCTTCTTGGCAGGTGCCTTCTTGGCTGCAGGCTTAGCTGCGGCCTTCTTGGCAGGAGCTGCCTTAGCAGGCTTCTCGCCATGGTGCTTCTCAGCCTCCTTCTCTATCTTTTCAATTTTAGCCTGAAGACGGACAATCTCCTTGTCCTTCATCTCAAGCTCTTCATCCTGATTCTTGATGGTAGTAAGCAGGCCCTCAAGCTGATCGTTATCAACATCAGCAGGATAGAGGTCGTTTACTCGGGTGATGAAGTCGCCAAGAATGTTCATATAGTTAGTGAAAGCATCGAAAGGACTTGAATAGATACCTCTGTCAAGACCCACATTGCTTGGCTTGGTAGTCATGAAGCGGAAGTTGTTACTTGCCTGCAGGTAATCCCAGTCCTGATTGATACGTGGATCGTTGGCGATACGTACACGGTCTGCCACACTATAAAGCTTGTTGAAAGCCTCACGCTGCATCGGGTTACCCAACCATGAACTTACATCACGCTCCTCGTCTACCCAACTCAAGGTATCAGGCACATTCACCTCGCCTACCGACTTGATCTTCTTGCAGATTTCTGAAGGTGTTGAGAAGGTGATGCCACGGTCCTTGGCACACTGAGGCAAAGCCTTCATAAACTCGAGGATGTTGCTTGACAGAGGCTGGGCAATACCAAGAGCAGAAAGCTCCATGAAGATATTGATAACCTGCTCCTCCTCTGGGAAGGCAGCAATCCGGTTCATATAGTTGTCGGCAAAGAGTGGATAACCGTCCCAATCGCTGTTGCTGAAGCGCAGAGAGATATCATCGCTCAGGTTCACATCGCGCAACAGGAGCTTCAACTTAGGGTTCAGGGCGCAATGGTAAACATAGTGAGGAGACTTCCAGCCGAGCACGTGCTTGGCACCCTCGGTGAGCATACCAATGAATCCCATGTTGGCAACATCGTTACCGATATCATCGCTGTAGATGAGCGAAGAGTTGCGCAATACGGTAGGTTTCTTTCCGAAATATTCCTCAATCTTAGTACACTGGCGCATCACCTCATCCTTGAAACTTGCCTCATTAACCAGAGAAGCAAGTCCGTGAGAGTAAGGCTCAGCCAGGAACTCTACACAACCCGTATTGTTGAGCTGCTGAAGCTTCTCCAGTACCTGAGGAGCATGAAGTTCCAACTGCTCCATACCCACACCCGAAAGCGAGAAAGCTACCTTGAAATACTTGCCGTTCTTTTCAATCATCTCCTGAAGGGCATTCAAGGCTGGCATATAAGAGCGCTCAGCAATCTCGTTGATGCTACGGTCGTTCTCGTAGTCATCATAGTAATAATGGTCGGTACCGATGTCGAAGAAGCGGTAGCGTTTCAGATGGGTAATCTGATGTATCTCGAAATATAAACAAATTGTTTTCATAA
>CAVBFV010000034.1:0-18256 GCA_963594575.1 Lachnospiraceae bacterium
CATTCCGATGATACCGCAGATGAAAAGCAGCAGGATAGGGTTGGTCTTTCTGAATTTTGTGAAGTAGAAAGCAGCCAGAAACAGCACGATGCTTACTCCGAAGACAAACGGATTATCGGTTGGTGATCCGAAGTTCTCCTTATTCATCAGGAGTACGGCGGCTGCAGCTATCAGTCCGATGATGGCAGGGCGGAGTCCCGCAAAGATATCCTTTACGATTTTAGAATCCTTGTGCGTAATCAGATAGCGGCTGATGAGAATCATGATGATGAATGGCAGCCACATGATGGAGAGCGAAGCCAATATTGAACCCAGACAGGCTGCCCAGGTAGGATAGCCATCGTGAAGGCAGGCGGTATAACCTACGTAGGTGGCACAGTTGATGCCGATAGGTCCCGGTGTAGACTGGCTGATAGCCACAATATCCGTAAACTCAGCATTGGTAAGCCAATGGTTCTTTACTACCGTCTCGTTGTGGATGAGCGAAAGCATCGCATATCCACCACCAAAATTAAATGTACCAATCTTGGTAAATATCAGAAATAACTTGAGGAATAACATAATCTCTATATTTTTACTTTTTTACCTTTTTACTTTTTTACCTTTCCATAAAGCCAGCCGAGCACCCCGGCAGCTATGATGATGTAGATAGGAGAGACGCCGAAAGCTGCAATCAGCAGACAGCAAACCACGGGAATCCAGAAGTTGTAGCGGCTGATGTTTGCCGTCTTTGCCATCTTGAAGCAGGGAGCAGCAATGAGCGCTACCACGGCAGGGCGCACACCCATGAAGAACTTGCCCACCCAATAATTGTCTTTGAAATGCTGAAAGAACATGGCGATGATGAGAATGGCGATGATAGAAGGCAGGGCAATACCTATGGCACCTACGATGCCTCCCCAGACTCCCTTCAGCTTATAGCCGATATGACTCGCCATATCGATGGCGAAGATGCCCGGAGTGGTCTGCGCCACTACCATGATATCCATGAACTCCTGCTTGTCCATCCACTTGTTCTTGTCTACAAATTCCTGTTCCATGATCGGTATCATGGCGTAGCCTCCACCTAGCGTGAAAGCCCCGATTTTATTGCACGTGAGGAAAAATTTTACTAACATATTTGTTGTTTCTATATTACTTTTCTCTTATATCTGTTGAAATCGGCTGCAAAAATACACATTATTTGTTAAATATGCTAGCTTTCATGCGGATAATTTTCAAAATCGTGTGCTTTTTACCCGAAAATTTGTATCTTTGCAGCTAATATTTTATAATAAAAAGACATTAAACTATGAATCTGAAAGTACGCCTAGCAGTGATGAACTTCCTGGAGTTTGCAGTTTGGGGAGCTTATCTCACGTCTATGGGCAACTATCTCGGCAAGGCTGGGATGGGTGCTGAGATTTCCTGGTTCTATACCATTCAGGGAATCGTATCTATTTTTATGCCTACATTGATGGGTATTGTGGCAGATAAGTATATCCAGCCGCAACGTCTTTTAGGCTATTGCCACCTTTTGGCAGGAGCTGCCATGATAGGTCTGTTCGGTATGGGACAGGCTAGTCAGACGCCTAACGAGGTCCTGTTTATTGCTGTTTACACCTTCAGCGTGGCATTCTACATGCCTACATTGGCATTGTCAAATACTTCGGCATTCAGTATATTGAAGAGCAACGGGCTCGACACCGTGAAGGCCTTCCCGCCAATCCGCGTGTTCGGCACCGTGGGCTTCATCCTCACGATGTGGATTGTGAACTGTGCTACTTGGGACAACGGTTCATTCTCGTTCCTGTTGAGCGAGAACGCCCATAAGTTCCAGTATACCCATTATCAGTTCCTGGTATCGGGTGTGCTCAGCATTCTTCTCTTCCTCTATTGTTTCTCATTGCCAGCCTGTCCTATCGTGAAGAAAGAGACAAAGAGCTGGGTAGAGACATGGGGGTTCGATGCCTTCAAACTCTTCAAGAGCCGTGAGATGGCGATGTTCTTCATCTTCTCTTGCATGCTCGGTATGAGTCTGCAGGTAACCAATGGCTATGCCACTCCGTTCATTACCAGTTTCAAGGGCGATCCTGCGATGCTCGATACCTTTGCAGCTAACAATGCTACGCTTCTGGTATCCATCTCTCAGGTGGCCGAGGCGCTCTGCATCCTTCTCATTCCGTTCTTCCTGAAGCGTTATGGCATCAAGGTTGTGATGCTCATCGCCATGATGGCATGGGTTTTGCGATTCGGTTTCTTCGGATTGGGCAATCCTGCATTTCCGGGTGTTACCTTCTTCATCCTCTCATGCATCGTTTACGGTGTAGCCTTCGACTTCTTCAATGTGTCGGGTGGTCTGTTTGTAGACCAGAAATGTGATGTGAAGGTAAGAGCATCGGCTCAAGGTCTGTTCATGCTGATGACCAACGGTCTGGGAGCATCTATCGGAACCATTCTCGCAGGTATGGTCATCAACCATTACTGCCACTGGACAGATGATGGCTACCTGATGGGTGACTGGAAAACCTGCTGGTTCATCTTTGCCGGTTATGCGCTCGTGGTAGCTGTAGCCTTTGCTGTCCTTTTCCGTCCGAAGAAAGAACAGAAATAAGGAAGAAAAAGGTCATACTCAACGCGAGAGTAAAAACAGATAATAACGTAAGAATATAAATAAATTTAAATAAAGAAAGGGTACATAATGATGTTGTACAAACTTAAACTCGCTGCCTGCTTTGGCATTCCGGAAGCTTCCGGGACATGTATTATTAGTTTGGTAGACGAATCCGAAAAAAGAGCTTTGTCTATTATGACTAATGAATATGTAGCAGAGCAGCTGAAGGCATGTAATTCGAAAACTTCTGATTTTGAAAATGATGTGATCTCTGTACTTTGGACACTATTTGACAGGCAAAATGTAGACGATTTCTATCTCGAATTCGATGCTACGCCAGAGAGGGGAGTATATGCTACTCTTGTGAATAAAATCACAAATGAACGTATGAGCATCAAGACTGACCAGGCTGTGTTGCTGTCTGTGGCTGCGGATATAGAAATGTATACAACAGAGCTGGTTATAAAGGAAATTTCTACTCCTTTTAATAAAAATGATATGAGTTCGGCTTCTTGTGCGGTACCTATTTCGGCTTTGCCAGACCAGATGCTCGAAAAAGCATTGGATTGTGCCATTAATGAAGAAGATTACGAAACAGCCTCAGCCATTCGCGATGAGATAGAGCGCCGCAAAGGCAAAAAAAGTGAATAATTAAAGGATATTCTTACGGAATAACAGAAAATTAAGATGAAAAAGTAACAATAAGAGGAAATGAAAGAAGTTAGATTTTTCTATGTGCCAGATGCGGCTACACAGACAGAACTGCCTCAGGAAGAGGCTACTCATGCACTCAGGGCTTTGCGTATCCAGGCGGGGGACGAATTGTTCCTGATGGATGGCAAGGGGGTGTTCTACCGTGCAGAAGTTTCGCTGGCTACCAACAAACGGTGCATCTATGAGGTGAAGGAGGTTATGCCGCAGCAGCCTGCCTGGCGCGGCCACATTCACCTGGCCATCGCCCCGACAAAGATGATGGACCGCATTGAATGGATGGCAGAGAAGGCTACGGAAATCGGCTTCGATGAAATCTCTTTCCTCAACTGCAAGTTCTCTGAACGCAAGGTCATCCGCATAGACCGCATAGACAAGATTGTGGTTTCTGCCGTCAAGCAGAGCCACAAGGCTTGGAAACCTGTAGTCAACGAACTGCAGAACTTTAAAGATTTTATTACGGCTCCCCGCAATGGCAGAAAGTTTATCTGCCATTGTTATGAGGAGATAGAAAAGAAAGACTTTTTTGCCGAGATTTCCAAGTCATGTCCAGCCGATGATTCTGCCGGAGCAGCCCAGGAGGGTGCCGATGACATCACCGTGCTGGTAGGACCTGAGGGCGATTTCTCTATCGATGAGGTGAGACTGGCCCTGGAAAACGGATATGAGAGTGTTTCGCTTGGCACCAGTCGCCTCCGTACGGAAACAGCAGGATTGGTGGCTGTCAACATGTGCCATCTGGCAAGAGCTTTATAATATTTACTAGTGTGATGAAAAGATTGTATAAGAGTTTGATGTTCATGTGCTTGGCTGTCGTATTGGGATTGCTGAGCTCATGCTCGGGCACTGACTATCTCAATGCCATTCCAAAGAAAAGTACTGCGCTCATCTCTGTTGACATGCAGCAGATGGCATCCGGCAAAAGCGATGAAGACAAGGCGGGAATGCTCAAGTCTCTGTTGCACGTTGAGGATGCATCGAAATGTGGCATCGACATCTCAGAGAAGATATTCCTCTTTGAGAGTGCTGATGGCAACCTCGGACTTTGTGCCAAGGTGAGCGATGAGGGCGATGTAGAAGACTGGCTTGCTTCGCTTGCCAAACAGCATATCGCTACAGAGATGAAGGAGCGCAAAGGCTTTCATTTCTCTGTATTGAAAAATTCGTGGCTGGTCGGCTTCTCTGATCAGGCACTCCTCGTTATGGGACCGGTTGTAGCCGATGCGCAGGCCCAGCTCCAGCAGCAGATGGTGAAATATCTGAAGGCTGATGAGGACGAAGGTATTACCGCATCGCCTATGTTCGAGCGTTTGGAAACCATCACTTCGCCTATGGCTATGGTGGCTCAGGCTCAGGCTTTGCCGGAGAAGTTCGTAGCTCCGTTTACCCTCGGTACTCCTAAAGATACCGACCCTTCGCAGGTAGTGATTGCTGCTGAGATGGACGTGAAAGACGGTATCTTGCAAGTGAAGGGAGAAACCTTTTCCTTTAATAAAGAAATAGATGAGGCTCTGAAGAAGGCGGCTCAAACCTATCGTCCGATTAAAGGCAGCTACGTCAAGTCGATGCCTGCTGATGCCCTGGCGGGTATCTTCATGAACGTAAAGGGCGAGCAGTTCCTGCCGATGATGCAGAGCAACCGCAGTCTTCAGACTCTCCTGATGGGTATCAACCAGGCCATCGATATGGATAATATTATCCGTAGTGTGGATGGAGATATGGCTATCGTGATGCCTTCGCTTACAGATAACAATATGCAGATGACGATGGCTGCTAAACTGTCGCATGCCAAGTGGTTGGGCGATGTTGATTATTGGAAAACTTCATGTCCGGCTGGTGCGAAGATAGCCAATTGGGGCAAGAATGCTTACTTCTATACCGACGGCAAGACCTCGTTCTATTTCGGTGTGACGGATGACAAGCAGTTCTTTAGCGGCAGCGACCAGCTGATGGCGCAATATGCCGTAAAGCCAAGCAATCATCCGATAGATGCAAAGATTCAGAAACTCATCGTAGGTCAGAAACTGGCAATGGTCATCAATCTAGCCAAGAGTTCTGATAGTGACGGCTCGGGCAAGGATGATGCCATCTCAACCGTAACCGGTCTGCTCACCCCAGTCTTCGGAAATCTTACTTCGGTGGTCTATACTTTAAAGGTAAAAAGGTAAAAAAGTAAAAAGGTAAAAAGAACCTTACCCCCTCCCTCCCTCCTTTGCGCCCCCGTTCCTAGCGATTCTATCGCTAGTCCCCCCAAGTCCTAATTTAAAAGGTAAAAGATTAAACATTAAACATAAAAAAAGTGGAAAAGATTCAGCTTTATTCCGTTCTCCCGCAGGTTTTTGCCCAGCGCAACGACCTGGATTCGGAGATATGGAAGCAGGATGTTACCTTTGAGAAAGGTCATCTTTATCTTATCGAGGCAGAGAGTGGCAGCGGAAAGAGTACTTTCTGCAGCTATGTGCTCGGCTATCGTCACGACTACAGCGGAAGCGTGATGTTCGACAATGATGTTACCGCCAACTATAAGGTGAAAGACTGGGTAGAGATGCGCAAGCGTCACATCAGCCATCTCTTTCAGGAACTCCGTCTCTTCCCTGAGCTTACTGCCCTGGAGAATGTAGAAATCAAGAACAAGATAACCGGATTCAAGACGCGTGAGCAGATACTGAAATGGTTTGATATGCTCGGTATTGCTGACAAGGTAGATGCTAAAATCGGCAGAATGTCGTTCGGACAGCAGCAGCGTGTGGCTATGATGCGTGCGCTCTGTCAGCCTTTCGACTTCATTTTGGCTGATGAGCCTATCAGTCACCTCGACGACAACAATTCGCGCATCATGGCAGATATCATGATGACCGAAGCGAAGGAGCAGGGGGCTGGCGTCATCGTAACCAGTATCGGTAAACACATGGACTTAAACTATGAACATATATTTAGATTATGAATTTGGTTTGGAAATTATTGCGTCAGCATATCAGCATACCTCAGTTTGCGGGCTTTGCCTTCGCCAATCTCTTCGGTATGCTCATCGTTCTTTTCGGCTTTCAGTTTTATAAAGACGTGCTGCCTGTCTTCACTCAGCAAGACAGTTTCATGAAAGCCGACTACCTCATCATGAGCAAGAAGATAGGTATGGGAAATACCATCAGCGGCCGTTCCAATACCTTCTCCGGTTCTGAAATCGATGAAATCGGCGACCAGAAGTTTGTAAAGAAGATAGGAAAATTCACCTCTACTGAATATAAGGTAGATGCCCAGATGGGAGTGAATGGAGTGAACGTTCTGAATAGCGAACTCTTCTTCGAGAGTGTGCCTGACGGTTTTGTTGATGTGCCGCTCAAGGACTGGAAATATACGCCGGGCACTCAGGAGGTGCCAATCATCCTCCCGCGTACCTATATTAATATGTATAACTTCGGTTTCGCTCAGAGTCATTCGCTCCCTAAAATCAGCGATGGACTGATGGGCATGATTGATTTCAATATCCAGATTCAGGCTGGTGGCAAGAAAGAGCAGTTCAAGGGAAAGGTTATCGGTTTCTCTTCGCGACTCAACACCATCCTCGTTCCACAGGCATTCATGGACTGGAGCAACCAGGAATTTGCGCCAAACCAGAAGAGCGATCCTAACCGTCTCATCGTAGAGGTAGGAAACCCAGGAGACGAGAACATCACCAAATACCTGGATGATAATGGTTATGAGGTAGAGACAGACAAGCTGGATGCAGAGAAGACTACCTATTTCCTCCGCATGATGGTATCGATGGTGATGATTATCGGTTTGGTTATCTCCGTTTTGAGCTTCTACATTCTGATGCTCAGCATCTATCTGCTGGTTCAGAAGAACTCTTCTAAGTTAGAGAATCTTCTTCTGATAGGTTACAGTCCGAACAATGTAGCAAAACCATATCAGGTGCTCACCATTGCGCTGAACATCGTGGTACTCATCATCGCGTGGATCATCCTCTTCTTCCTCCGCGATTACTACATGAGCTTCATTGAAACCCTCTTCCCTGATATCGACGAGGGCACCATGCTCCCAGCCATCGCCCTAGGTCTGCTTCTGTTCCTGATAGTTTCTATCCTGAACATCGTAGCCATCCGTCGCAAGGTGATGAGCATCTGGCAGCGAAAGGAGTAGGGGCGCCCGGTCAGCCTCGCTCTTAAAGCCAGCAGTAGGGGTAGAGCCAGCCCGTAAGGGTAAAGCCAGCCGTAAGTGAGCCTAGCCTCCGTTCCAGGCGATTCCATCGCCTGTCCTCGAAGATCAGTCCCCCCGCCTGTAACCCCCGAAAAAAAACTATAAGCAACTGCTCGTTATAAATAACAAATTAAAAGAAATCTGCGTTATTTGCTTAACGCAGATTTTTTTTATGTTATAAAACACATTTTTTCATGCTTTTGTAACAAATAAAAGAGATTTTTTTATTAATTTTGCAACCGATAACAATATAAGAGGGGAAAATATCCCGAAGTTTTAATAATTTTATATAATAAAAGGTATGCAGAAAAGATTGCATTTATTAGTGGCTTTGCTGGCCTTTATGGTATCCACAGCAATGGCGCAGATAACTACATCTAGCGTTAGTGGTAAAATTACAGCTAATGGCGAAGATGTCATTGGCGCTACAATCAAGGCTGTTCACCAACCTTCTGGTACAGTCTATCGTGCAGTGACCAACATTGATGGTCGTTATTCTATTCAGGGTATGCGCCCTGGTGGTCCTTATGTCTTGGAAGTAACCTATGTGGGTTACAAGAACAAGCAGGTAAAGGGCATTTCTCTTTCTCTTGGTCAGAACACAGTCTTGAATGAGACTTTGGCTGAAGATGCAGCTCAGTTGGAAGACGTGGTAGTTGTAGCCAATCGTAACAACAACATGCGCACCGACCGTGCTGGTGCAACAACAAGTATCAATGCCGACCAGATTGAAGCGGTTCCTACCGTATCTCGTAGCATGAACGACCTCTTGAAGTTGACTCCACAGGGTGCCAACGTAGGTAGCGGTTTCTCTGTAGGTGGTGGTAACTACCGTCAGTCTTACGTTACTGTGGATGGTGCAGCGTTCAACAACGCTTTCGGTATTGGTGGTAACCTTCCTGGTAACGGATCACCAATTTCTCTTGATGCTTTGGATCAGATTTCTGTATCTTCATCTCCATACGATGTTCGTCTGAGTGGATTTACTGGTGGTGCTATCAGCGCCGTAACCAAGAGCGGTACCAATGATTTCAAGGGTACAGCTTATATGTATACCACCAATTCTCACTTACGTGGTAACAAGGTGAGCGACTATGAGTTGAACCGTCTTCAGTCTCACTCTACTACTTGGGGTGCCAGCTTCGGTGGTCCTATCATCAAGGATAAGTTGTTCTTCTTCGCCAATGGTGAGTATCAGAGCAACATCTCTGCCGGTCCTTCTGGTACAGCTCGTGTGAATGCTACAGATGAGTGGTCTCCAACATCTGGTACAGTTCATCGCCCATTGCAGAGCGATATGGATGATATGCTCAGCTTCCTCAATAAGACCTATGGTTACAACCCTGGTCGTTATCAGGGATATTCTCTTGATACCCCTTCTTATAAGTTCCTGGCTCGTATCGACTGGAACATCAATGAGAACAACAAGTTGAACTTCCGTTTCTCTAAGAGTCACGATAAGGATTCTAATTCTCCTTCTAGCTCTACAACACCATTCAAAGATAGTTACATTTATCCAGGTGGAAACTCTGATGGCGTATCTATCACTGGTGGTAAATCCCAGTCTGGTCGTACAGCCAATGCTGGACTTTATTATGAAAGTTCTCGTTATTATCAAGAGAAAAATTTTACTTCTCTGGCTTCTGAATGGAACTCTAAGTGGGGTAGCGTAAACAATGTGCTTCGTGCGACCTACTCTTATCAGGATGAGCCACGTTCATATGTGGGTGGCATGTTCCCTACGGTTGATATCTTGAAGGATGGGGCTTATTATATGGGATTTGGTCCAGACCCATTCACAGAGGGTAACCTTCGTCAAGTGAAGACATTCGTTGCTACTGATGAGGCTTCCTGGTCTGCGGGAATACAAAATTTTACAGCTGGTCTACAATACGAAGTAAATGATATTACCAATGGATTCGGTCAAGCTTGTGCTGGTTATTACGTATATAGTTCTATGGAAGACTTCAAGGCCGGTGGTAAGCCTGCAGCTTATGGAATTACATTTCCAATGGATGGCAGTGACCAGTTCAAGTCTAAGATGAAATACAATCAGTTCTCTGCTTATATTCAGGATCAGGTAAACTTCTCTGAGCGTTTCCGCTTGACTGGTGGTTTACGTTTTGAATTGCCTATCTATCCAGCTCTTAAGAATAATTACAACAAGGCTTTTGCTGCCATCAAGTTTAAGCAAAACGATGGATCAGAGCAAAGCTATGCCACCGATCAGTTGCCTGATGCTTCATTGACTGTATCTCCACGTGTAGGTTTCAACTGGGACATTCTTGGTAACCATAAGATCGTTCTTCGTGGTGGTACTGGTTATTTTATCGGTCGTTTGCCTAATGTATGGTTAGTTTCTTCTGTTGGTAATGCTGGTTGTGGTCAGTACACATATTTTTATAATACGGTTTCTGACCCTAAAAAGGGACCTAACCCTTCTTTCGGTGAACCTACTTTCAACCCTTCTCGTGATGAGCAGTTGAAACAGCTTACAATCAGTCAGTTGACTACTACGCCAGCTCCTCAAAATCCTACCATTATCGACAAGGATTTGAAGATGAACGCTACATGGAAATCTTCTTTGGCTGTTGACGTGAAGTTGCCTTATGATATTGATTTCTCATTGGAGGGTATCTATAGCCGTGAGTTTAATCCTGCCATCGTAGTCAACAAGGGTTACTGTTATGATGGCGAAAAAACCATCGAACTTGCCCCAGGTGACACTCGTCGCTACTACTCATTGAGTGCAAGTGGCAATAAGGACAATGAGTATCAGAATGCTTATATGATTACCAATGCAGGTCATAAAGCATACTATTACTCAATTACTGCATCTTTGGCTAAGAAGTTTGACTTCGGTTTGAACCTCTCTGCATCTTACACCTATTCAAAGGCTAGATCTTATAGTGATGGTGTGGGCGATCAGGTTAACTCTGCATACTATAACAACCGTTACTCTGTAAATGGTAACAACGAGATGGAGTTGGGTTATGGTACATACGTGGCTCCTAACCGTTTGCTTATCTCTGCTTCCTACAAGAAGGATTATGCAAAGCATTTCGGCTCTGAGGTAGGTTTGATTTATGAAGGCATGAACATCGGTTATGCTGATGGTTACAGCTGCACACGCTATTCTTATAACTTGGGTACAAATGTAGTTAATGATTATGGTTCTAATGCCCTGATGTATGTGCCGGAGTCTCGTGAGGCTCTCAATGCCTGGAATTTCATGGATGTTACTAATTCCAAGACAGGTGAGGTTACATATACAGCAGATGCACAGCGTGATGATTTCTGGAATTATATCAACCAGGATTCTTACTTGAAGAACCGCAAGGGACAATATGCTGAGCGTGGAGGTGCAGTTATGCCTTGGCATCATCAGTTGGACTTCAAGTTCAACCAGAACTTCTATCTCAATGTGGGTGGTCAGAAGAATACGCTTCAGTTTGGTGTAGATATCAAGAACTTGGCCAACTTACTCAATAGTAGCTGGGGACTCTACAAGAGTGTGAAGAATACTTCTGCCTTGAAGTGGACTGCTGAGTATAAGAATAAGAAGACAGGTGTTGTAACTCCTGCTCATTTCAACTTCCAAAAGGATGGTAAGAATGTATTGAGCAAGACTTACACCAACTACACAAGCTTCAACTCTACCTATTCTATCCAGTTCTCTATCCGTTACATCTTTAACTAACGGATGAGTCTTGAATTCAGAACAGATGTAGACTATCGTACTATACATTAGTATAATATCATTCCGATGCACTTCTCTTTCTCGAGGGAAGTGCATCCTTTTTTTCGTTTATTTGCATATTTTTGGTATAAAACATCATATTTCTTTGTTTTTCGCTTGCCATTTCAAAAGTTTTAGTTATATTTGCAGCATAATTAGTTTGAAAAGGGGTAAAGCTCATGGTACGAGGTGTGCGATTCTCCCTTTATGTATTCACCAAATAATCTAAACAATATGCAGAAAAAGTTACAGCTACTTCTGGCTTTGCTCGCCTTCGTGGTGACTTCAGCAATGGCTCAGATTACCACTTCGGGCATCAGTGGTAAGATTTCTTCCAATGGCGAAACCGTTATTGGAGCTACGGTTACTGCTATACACCAACCTTCAGGTACAATGTATCGCGCGGTGACGAATATTGATGGTCGTTATACTATTCAGGGTATGCGCCCTGGTGGGCCTTACAAGGTAAGTGTTTCTTATATCGGATATAAGGACAAGGTTTTCAACAATGTCAGTCTGAACTTGGGTGAAAGCCAGAATCTCTCTTGCTCTCTTCAGGAAGATGCCAAGCAGCTTCAGGAGGTTGTTGTTTCAGGTAAGGCTGGGCTGAATGGTACGAAGACCGGTGCGGCCATGAGTATCAATGCTCAGCAGATTGCTGATATGCCTTCTATCTCGCATAGTATTGCGGATGTGGCTCGCCTGAATCCACAGCTTACTACAAACGGACAGTCTGGCTCTATGTCATTCGCAGGTATGAACAACCGTTATAATTCATTCCAGATTGATGGTGTGATGAACAACGATGTGTTCGGTCTTACAGCTAATGGCAGTAATGGCGGTCAGGCAGGATCTCAGCCTGTTTCTATGGAGACTATTGATCAGATTCAGGTAAATATCGCTCCTTTCGATGTTCGCCAGGGTGGTTTTACCGGTGGTGCCATCAACGCGGTAACCAAGAGCGGTACCAATGAATTCCATGGTAGTGGCTATTTCTATGGTAACAACCAGGATTTGGTAGGTCGCCATTATAAGAACATGGATGGTACCTATGCTCAGCCTTATGATGATGAGAAGGAAACTTTGTTCGGTTTTACGCTTGGTGGTCCTATCATCAAGAACAAACTCTTCTTCTTTGCCAACTATGAGAATTCAGAAAAGTCGTACCCAACTCAGTATACCATCGATTCTCCAGATGTTAAGTTTAATCCGGATTTAGCTAAGGACTTGATGTCTAAGATTTATGACTTGGCTAACCGTCAGGGTTATGATTATGCAACTTCATGGGCAGATAAGGATAAGAACGTGAAGAGCCAGAAAGTTGGTTTGAAGTTGGATTGGAACATCAACGAGTTCAACAAGTTCTCTGTTCGTTGGAGTTATGTTGATGCCAAGCAGACGCTCGGTCTGGGTGGTATTGCTACATTGAATACTACCGACCACTTGTATGATTTCAAATCTAAAACTCATTCTTTCGCAGCTGAGTTGCAGAGCCGCATTTCTCCAAACCTGAGCAATGAGGCACGTGTATCTTATGTTCGTGTTCGTGATGAGCGTACTTCTGGTCAGCCAGCTCCATCTATCACTATTTATAAGGTAGGAAATGGTACAGTGAATATCGGTAATGAATATTCCTCAATGGCTAATGGATTGAATCAGGACATTTATACCCTCGAAGATAACTTTACATGGTTCAAGGGTAATCATACGCTGACATTCGGAACACATAATGAGCTTTACAAGTTCTCTAACCTCTTCCTTCAGAATCTCTATGGATGCTATTATTTTGATACTCCCGACGACTTCCTGAATTATTATAAAGGTTGTGGAGCCGATGGTTTGGGAGGTGATGGTAAGTATATCAAGAACTTCTACTTCACACAGGCTAATGTTGAGGTGACTGGTAATCCTCGTTGGGCACCAGAGTTTAGTGCAGCTCAGTTGGGCTTCTATGTACAGGACAAGTGGGATGTAACAGACAGTTTCCAGCTTACCTATGGTCTCCGTATGGATATGCCTCTGTTCTTTGATACTCCTGCTGAGAATGCTAAGTTCAATGAGTGGGCAGCTGGTAAGGGATATGGTTTCAAGACCAATCAGAAACTTGCCAGTACACCAATGTGGAGCCCTCGTGTAGGTTTCCGTTGGGATATTGAGAAGAATCGCAAATATATTCTCCGTGGAGGTATCGGTGTATTCACCGGTCGTATTCCTTTCGTTTGGTTGAGCAATAACTTTACGAAAACCGGTGTGCAGTTGTATTCTTATTCTGCATCATACAATCCTGCCGTGCAGCTCGTGATGGATCCATTCAAGCAGACTCAGAATGCTGATAACTTAAAGGCTATAGGTAGTCAGGAAATCAATGTGTTTGATAAGGATTTCAAGTTCACTCAGACCATGCGTGTTAACCTGGGTTTCGATTTCGATCTCTTGGGTATCAACTGGACTGCTGAAGGTATCTTCAGCAAGAGTCTGAATGATGTTTATTACAAGAACTTGGCTTATGAGGAGTCGGGTAAGACCTTGTCTCAAACCTCTTACATGAACTGGGATAACCGTCCTCTTTATACCAAGGTGGCAGATGCTAAGTCGTTTACCAACATCTATGCAATGTATAATACCAGCAAGGGCTACAGCTACAGCCTGTCTTTGTCTGCAGCTAAGCACTTTGCCTTCGGTCTCGACCTGAATGCATCTTATACATTCACTCACTCTGAGTCGGTAAGCAGTATGACAGCATCTGTTGCTCAGAGCAACTGGCGTAATACTCATACTTATCGCTTCTCAAACAACCCAGAGTTGGCTAATAGTGGTTATAATGTGCCTCATACCGTGAAGGCTTCTGCTTTCTATCACTTCAATTGGGGAACAAACAAGTTGTTTACTACCACAGTAGGTCTTATCTACCAGGGCCAGAGCGGTTCTCCTTACTCTCTCGTTTATAGTGGAGATATCAATGGAGATAACGGACCTGGTAATGACTTGATTTTCATCCCTACAGATGCGCAGGTAGACCAGATGCAGTTCTTGGGTACTGATGCTTATACAGCAGATCAGCAGCGTGCTAATTTGAAGCAGTGGCTTGCTACTACTCGTTATGTGAAGGATCATCGTGGTGAGTACTTCGAGCGTTATGGTGATAACTTGCCATTCGAGAGTCATTTCGACTTCCACTTCGGTCAGAAGTTCGGCATCCGTACTGGCAAGTATGTACATGCTTTGGAACTTACTTTGGATATTATGAACGTGGCTAACCTCCTGAACAAGGATTGGGGTCGTACGTTCAGTAGTGGTTATAACAGCGAGATTATTTCTCCTATCACATACAAGGGTGATGGCGTATTCCAGTTTGCTAACCCATCTGATATGCCTCTCAAGTATCCTAGCTCATACTATAGCCGCTGGCGTGGTCAGATAGGCTTGAAGTATACATTCTAACAACATATACTATCTTTTCAGACAACATATCATTAATATAAAAAGATGGTGAATCATAAGTAAATGATTCACCATCTTTTTGGTTTTATAAGAACAAGTCTTTCTTTGGCATCTTTGCCATATATTTCTTCCTGAGTTTCTCGAAGAAAGCCATTGTGTCGTTAGAGAAACCATGGCCCTTCCATGTAGATGTATTCGTAATGAGAATCCAGCATTGGTTATCCGGATATTTCAAGACGATGGCTGATGTGCCTGCCAGCGAACCTGTACGAATCCATGGTTTGTTGCTCTTTGGCGTATAGTTCCAACCGATAGAGTATTGGTGGTCGGCTTGCTCGCGCGTCATAAACTCGATGCTCTTCTTGCTGAGGATATCCTTGACATGTGGCAAACCGTCGATGCTGGCGATGAAACGACTCAACTCTGCAGTCGAACCACACCAGGCACCTGCACCTGAGAGGCGAGGGAGGTCGGTATCACCATAGCATTTTTCTACCAGTCTGCCGCTGTTGTTATATTCGTATACCGGGATACTTCCTCCATGCATGTAGTATTTCGTTTCGTTAGGTCTGCGGTCCTTCAAGTAAGTGCCCGCAATATGCATGTCGTAGCAGCCGGCAGGGCGGAGCACATACTTCTGCATGAAGTTTTCATATTTCATTCCGCTCTTCTTTTCTATAATCATGGAGAGAATCATGTAGCCCAGATTACTGTAGCATTTGCCTTCGCCAGGAGTATAACCCAAGTGGCGCTTCAAGAGAATCTTGAGCAGAGTAGGGTGATCAGGTGGCGTTTTGAGATGGTTCTGCATCATGATGTAGCGGGTGGAAGATACAGGGTCACCGGCATAGTTGTTGAAACCAGCCTGATGGCGCAGCAACTGTTCTACGGTAATATCGTAATATCGCTTGTCCTTGATACTGTTGTTGTAAACGGTATCGCGCAGGATGCCCTTTTCGCCAAACACCTTCTCGTTCAGTTTGAGTTTCTTCATCTCCTGCAATTTCATGATACCTACTGCTGTAATCAGTTTTGATACCGAGGCGAAACGCATCAGCATGTTAGGCTCCATTCTGATGCCTCGCTCCTTATCCGCCATTCCGAATCCTCGGGCATAGAGTAGCGAGTCGTTGCGGGTGATGACGAGTTGGGCTCCATTGATTTCCCATCTCTTGAGATACCTTTCTATTACCGAGTCCATCTCATGATATTCCTTCCCCTCTGTCAGGGCATTTGAGATGGAATCGTTGATATGAACCTTAGGGAGCGAATCTGCCGCCTTATTCTTGTCTGATGCTGATGTACAGCGAGATACACAGCTGTGTGTAGTCCATCCTACGATTGCTGTAAAGGTAAGCAATATGATTGCTATGCGTTTTTTTCTTAGTCGTCGTGCCATTTTATTTAATTTTTCTATGCAAAGATTTTGCAATCGAGTGCAATGAAAGTTTACTTTCAGATTGCCGAGTGCAGCAAATCTTATGCAAAGATAATGCAATCTTCTCAAATAACAAAACATTGAAAATATATTTAAATTTATTTTGTATTGTCTATGAATTATCGTACCTTTGTACCCAGTTATAAAGAAAAACAATGAAGAAGGTATTAAAAAAGGTATTAAGATCCATATTCTATATAGTAGTCATGTCGGTTCTGGCATTCCTGCCCGACTTCTGGCTTTGGCATATCGGGGTGAGTGAGTGGCCTTTGCTGCTAGCCATCTTATGGTGGGTTCCCTCGTTGTTACTTGTTCTTGCCGAAGTGGGGTTGCAGATGGGGTTCTTCCATAAGTTGTCAGTCCGTGTACTCTTTACTACTATACTTTTCTCGGCATTCCCTAAGGTTGTCTTCATCCTGTTCGATGCATTTCTTCCTTGGTTCTTTGCTCTGATTCCTGCTTTGGGTGTAATGGGATGGTTTGCCTTCGGCTTTATAGAGGGTTGGAAGCGGTTAGAACTGAAACATATTACCTTTACCTCGCCCGATTTGCCACCTTATTTTGATGGTTACCGTCTGGTACAGATTACCGACTTTCATCTCGGTTCGTTTCCTCCCGGCAATGATTTCGTGCAGAAGGTGGTGGATGCGACCAACAATGAAGAACCCGATATGATTCTCTTTACGGGCGATCTGGTCAATAACCAAGCCAGCGAAGTGGAGCCTTATCTGGATACGCTGAGGCAGCTTCATGCGTCAGATGGCATCTATTCTATCTGGGGAAATCATGATTATTGTGAATATGGCAACAATCATTCTATCGGCGCTTTGAAGAGAAACCGCCGTATGCTCTATGGTTATCAGGAAAGTCTGGGGTGGCATCAGCTGATGAACGAACATCATGTGGTGAGTCATGGTATGGCATCTATCGCTGTAATAGGCGTAGAGAATCCCGGTCAGCCTCCTTTCACCAATCGCAGTAATCTGAAGAAAGCGATGAAGGGGTTGAATCCAGATATGTTTAAAATCCTCTTGAGTCATGATCCTCACCATTGGCGCAGAGAAGTAGTTGGTAAGAAGATACAGCTTACTCTGGCGGGACATACGCATGCCGGACAATTGAAAATAGGTAAATGGACGCCTGCCCGCATGGCTTTCAAAGAGTGGGGCGGAGCTTACCGCATTGGTGAGCAGATGCTCTATGTATCATCGGGTATTGGTGGTTCTTTCCCTTTCCGCCTAGGCGCATGGCCTGAACTGACAGTTATCACGCTGAAACGTGATTTATAGTTCTTAAAGATAACAAAACTGGTGTTTAAGTGTTAAAATATAGTTAAATGTTAGCTGTTTGAACCATTGTGATGAAAAAAACGTGTTAAAAATTTGGTGGTTCGAATAAATGTTGTACCTTTGCACTAGTTTTCGCATATATTTGGGCAAATGGGGGGTGTCGTGAGATTGTACTCCATTTGTTTTTTTGAAGCAAGGCGAAAATACTTCACATCAGAAGTAGCAGTTCACATTTTAATTTTACATTTAACATTGAAAACAATGAAGATTCCAGTAGAAGAACAATATAAATACGTAAAACTTACTCTCCCGGATGGAAGCAAGGCTGAAGGTCAGGCTGTCTTGTTGCATGCCTGTTGTGCACCTTGTTCGGCGGCTATCGTAGAATGTATGCTTCGTAATGGCATGAAGCCTACTGTATATTTCAGTAACAGTAATATCTATCCTCAGCAGGAGTATGATGTACGCAAACATGAACTGAAACGATTCCTGGAAGCCCAGAATGTACCTTATGTAGAGGATGAGTATGATCATCAGGAGTGGCTTTCTGTTATCAAGGGCTTAGAGGATGAGCCCGAGCGTGGCAGCCGTTGTTCTGTCTGCTTTCAGTTCCGCCTCTCTCATGCAGCCAAGTATGCGCAGGAACATGGATTTCACCTTCTTACTACCACGTTGGCATCTTCGCGCTGGAAGAATATCAAACAGATAGATACTGCCGGTCATCTTGCCGTTGAGACTTATCCTGATGTAGAATGGTGGGATATGAATTGGCGGAAGGGCGGTTTGCAGAATCGCCGAGGTGAACTCTTGAGAATCAATGAATTCTATAATCAGTTATATTGTGGTTG
>CAVBFV010000035.1:0-18114 GCA_963594575.1 Lachnospiraceae bacterium
ACCAGAATCGTAGCCAGTATTTCCCTCCCCGCCAGGTATCCACCATCTTCGAATATCTGGGCGAGCCGGGGGCGGAATAAGGAATGTTGAAAAGGTAAAAGGGTAAAAAGGTAAAAAGGTAAAAAGGTAAAAAAGTAAAAAGGTAAAAAGAGCCTAGCGGAATGTTAAGCTAGGGTGCTCTTTTTACCTTTTTTTAGGGGACCAGCGATGGAATCGCTGGGGACGGGGGCACGAAGGGGGGTAAGGCTCTTTTTACCTTTTTACCTTTTTACTTTTTTACCTTTAAAAGCCTTTTACCTTTTAAAGATAGTTTATTTCAATAACTTTTTATAGTCCTTGTCAAATCCTTGAGGATGACGTCCGATGAAAAGAACATTGAGTAAGCAGTTGGCTGCCAGTTCTACATCATTGAGATCAGCGCCTTTGCCTTTTTTGATTTCCTTTCCCAGACATACATCCCATGTGGACTGGAAACAGCTATCATTTGCTCCAACAAACATATCATTTGAGTTAGGATCTTCCATCAGTTCAAACTTGATAACCTTTTTGGATGTGATAGGTTGGATATTGCAAAGCATATCGAATGCTTTTTCAAAAATATCGCGATGCAACTGTGCATTTGGAAACATCACATTGACTGTCGGAAAAATCTCTTCAAATTCAAACGACTGCAATAGCTGGTAGAGTTTCATATGCTTATACCTTATTATATATATAACATTCAGTTTGTCAACTCTCGTTGTGAAGACTAGAACTTAGCCATCTTGATAGCATCTATAGCACACTCATCACCCTTGTTACCCAACTTTCCGCCGCTACGATCCTTAGCCTGCTGCAGATCGTTGGTAGTCAAGAGACCATAGATAACAGGAATTTCCTGAGTAGCATTCAGACGGGCAATACCGTAGGTAACACCCTCGCAGATGTAATCGAAGTGAGGAGTTTCACCACGTATCACACTACCTAAAATGATGACTGCATCATAGCCGCCATTCAAAACCATTTGATGGGCTCCGTAGATAAGCTCAAAGCTGCCTGGAACAGTTTTCACATGGATATTCTCGGTGAGAGCTCCATGTTTTTCGAGTGTTTTTACTGCTCCGTCGAGCAAAGCGCCCGTAATCTCAGGATTCCATTCTGCTACAACGATACCAAAGCACATGTTACTGGCGTCTGGTATTTTAGTAAAGTCGTATTCAGATAAATTATGAAGTGCTGTTGCCATATTGATTTCGAATTGTTATCAGTACAGATTAGTTAGAAGCGCGCTCGATGTACTTGTCGATTTCGCCACTCTGTACGAGCATAGCGTTAACATACTTCTTCTTAGCATCCTGATAAAGCTTCAAAGCTTCGTCTTTCTTACCCTGGCTTTCGAGAATCTCGCCTGCCTTGATAATGAATGTAGGAGAAAGACTGTTGTTTGTACCATCTTCGGCCTTGCTGTCAGCCATAGAAGCAGCCTTCTTGAAAGCATCTACAGCCTTGTCGAGCTGGTTGAGATGCGCATAAGCATCACCTAAAGCAGCTTCAGCAGCAGGACTGATCATCTGGTCGTCTTCTGAAGAGAAAGCTTCCAGACTCTTCTGAGCTTCTGCCCATTTGCCGAGGTTTGCATAGCAAAGACCTGCATAGAGGTTTGCCAGGTTACCTGCATCTGTGCTGCTGTATTCGTCAGCAATCTTAGTAAAACCTACATAGCCAGCGCCATCACCCTTCAATGCCTGCTCATACATCTGGTTAGCAAAGTAGGTCTGACCCTTAGCAAGCATAGTGCTAGCCTTGTCCTCACGAGGACCTGAGATCTGAGATACATAACCGAATACACCTGCAATGATAACAATGATAGCTACTACTGCAATGATAATTGCCTTCTTGTACTTCAAGAAGAAGGCCTCACGAATGTTTAGGCTCTCTGTTTCCTGAGCCTGTACGTTGTTGTTTGCCATTTTTATTTTGCTTTTTTATTATTCTATACTTTTTAGTTTCTGGTTTCGTGGCAATCTGTTCAATAGAAAGTTAGCTTTCAAATTGTGGAATGCCGCTAAACTTCTGCAAATTTACTCAATTTTATTCAATTATTGAAATTTCTAGCCTATTTTTTTTGTTTTTTCCTCTTTTTCTGCTAACTTTGCACTATAAAAGCAGAAAAGAGACTATGATTTTAAAGAATATTTCCATTATTAACTTTAAAAATATAAAGAGCGCCAATCTGGAGTTGTCGCCCAAAATCAATTGTCTGATAGGACATAATGGCATGGGAAAGACTAATTTCCTTGATGCCATCTACTATCTCTCTTTCTGTAGGAGTGCCTATAATTCTATCGATTCCCAGATTATTACTCATGATGAGCCTTTCTTTATGCTGGAGGGAAATTATGATAATGATAAGGGGGAGATAGAGAATGTTTACTGTGGCATGAAACGGGGTACCAAGAAGCATTTCAAGAGAAACAAGAAGGAGTATAAGCGTCTTTCGCAACATATTGGGCTTATCCCTCTGATTCTGGTTTCTCCATCTGATGTTTCTCTGATAGAAGGGGGAAGTGAAGAGCGCAGAAAACTGATGGATGTGGTCATCTCTCAGTATGATTATTCTTATATAGAGGCTTTATCCAACTATAATAAGGCTTTGCAACAGAGAAATGCCTTGCTGAAAATGGAGGAGGAGCCTGATATTACGCTGCTGGAACTTTGGGAGCAGCAGATGGCGAGTAATGGTGAATTGCTGTACCGGAAACGGAAGGCTTTTGTTGACGAACTGGTTCCGCTGTTTCAGCAGATTTATCAGCAGATTTCGGGTGATAAGGAGCAGGTTCGTCTTCACTATGTTTCTCATTGCCAGAGAGGTCCTCTGTTGGATGTTATCCAGCGCGACCGGTTTAAGGATCGTGCTGTAGGGTATTCTCTGCATGGTGTTCACCGTGATGATCTGGAGTTTTTGCTGGGTGATTATCCGATGAAGAGAGAGGGAAGTCAGGGGCAGAACAAAACTTTCGTGATAGCCCTGAAACTGGCTCAATTTACATTCCTGCAGCGCACGAGTTCCAATACACTTCCTTTGCTCCTCTTAGATGATATTTTCGATAAGTTGGATGCTCAGCGGGTTGAGGCTATTGTGAAACTGGTTGCCGGTGACCATTTCGGCCAGATTTTTATTACGGATACGAACCGTGATCATTTGGATAAGATTCTCCAGAACATGCAGGGAGATCATACGATATTCTATGTAGAGAATGGGGAAATAATAAAGTAAGAATATGTTTAGAAGAAAAGTTAAGTCAATAGCAGAACTCTTGCCTGAATTTCTGAGAAAGGAAGGCTTGGAGACTCCTTTACAGCAGAAACGCCTGATAATGAGTTGGGATTCTGTAGTAGGGGAAAATATTGCTGCATATTGTGGTGAGAAGTTTATCAAGAACCAGACTCTCTATGTAAAGATAGAGAATGCTGCATTGAGGGCTGACCTCACGATGAGCCGTGCTAACCTTGTTCACCGTTTGAATGAACAGGTTGGTGCACAGGTTATTGCAGATATACGCTTTTATTAATATTCCCCGCTCTATATGATTTCGTCCATGCATATATCTGTAGGGGTAACAGGAAGGAGTCCTTCCTCTGTTATCTTCTGGAAGTCGAAACAGATGCCTATTTTGTATGCATGTGGAATCAGGGTAAGAAATCTGTCGTAATAGCCTTTTCCTCTTCCTAACCGGTTGCCTTTCATATCGAAACTCATACCTGGAATTACGGCAAGTTCTATCTCCGGATATTTTTCTTCCGGATAAATCTTGCCTTTCGGTTCAAGTATATGATAGGCTCCTTCCTTCAGGTCTTGAACTCCGGAATATTCTCTCAGTTCCATATTTGTATCGTCCAGCACAACGGGCAGTATTACCCGTTTTCCCCTGGAAACAAGCTGGTCTATATAATGATGGGTGTCCACTTCATCAGGAAGCGAATAGTACATCAGTATGGTTTGGGCATTCTGAAGATGCGGGTTGGAATCTAAACGTGATAATACAGAAAGCGACAGTTCCTCAAGTTGTCTTGAGGAATACTGTCGCTTTCTGTCTTTTATGATTTTTCTTAATTCTTTCTTGTCCATGCCTTAAGCATTTGCTATCATACAATTATTATGGTGTAAGGAAGAATAGTTGTAGGGCGTATTCGCCATAGCTATCTTTTCTTTCTTCGCAGCGCGTTTTTTGGCTGGCTCTGGTTTCTTTGGAAATGCTGCATGGTTCTCAAATACATCCAGCGTCTTTTTGATGACTGGATCATCAAGATTGATGTACTGGGTCCATGCCTGCTCGTCCAACATATTGTAGATGATACGGCTGTCGATGACACGGTCTAACAGTTTGTGTGATTTCTTGATTAAAAGATTTCTACGTTTCAAACCACGTTTATCAGCATAGCTGGCAAACTTTTCAACCATGTCCTGACTGTCAAGATAATCGGCAAGTTCCATCATCTCCTTGAAATTGTTCAACTTCGGACGGTTATCGTCTGTATAAGTGAAGGCAAACTGCAAGATGAGACCACTCAGACTAGCCTCCTTGAAATAGGATGTCATGCCGAGCGTATCTTCAGGAACAAAGATATCTGGGGTGATGCCACCTCCGCCATAGACAATACGGCCGTTACCTGTATGATAAGCTGGTCCTGTATGCTTGATGCTATCCTGTGAGAAGAACTCTCCGTGCTGGTATCTGTCAAGCAAGTCTTGCTCATAATCCTTGTCATCGCCCAGCGTATATGGCTTCTGGATGCATCTTCCTGAAGGAGTATAGTAGCGCGCAATGGTCAGACGGATGAGGCTGTGGTCAGGGAATTCTATCTGTTGCTGAACCAGTCCCTTACCAAACGAGCGTCGTCCGATGATGGTAGCACGGTCATTATCCTGCATAGCACCCGCAAAGATTTCTGCAGATGATGCAGAACCTTCATTGATGAGGACTACCATCGGAATCTTCTGGTAGGCACCCTTACCGTCACTCATATAGTTATGTCTAGGCGATTTGCGTCCCTGTGTGTAAACGATGAGCTTCTTGTCTGGCAAGAATTCGTTTGCCATGTTTACGGCTGCCGTCAGGTAACCACCTGAGTTATCACGAAGGTCAATACAGAGGTTGGTGAATCCCTGCTGTGAGAGTTTGGCCAGAGCAATCAGCATTTCCGGATAGGTGTTCTCGCCAAAGTTCTTGATACGGATATAGCCAGTCTTATCGTTAAGCATGTAAGCTGCTGTAACACTCTTTGTCGGTATTTCACCTCGGGTTACGGTAAAGGTCTGAACCTTCTTGCTTCCATATCGTATAACTCCGATTTTTACCTTGGTATCCTTTGGACCCTTCAGGCGATGCATTGCCTCCTGATTGGTTACAATCTTGCCAACAAAAGGCTTGCCGTCTACGGCTACAATCTTGTCTCCAGCCAAAAGTCCGGCTTTCTCAGCAGGACCATTCTGTATCACATTCTGTACATGTATCGTATCTTGGCGGATGACAAACTCTACGCCTACACCCGAGAACGAGCCTTTCAGATCGTCGGTGGCCTGAGCTGCGTCTTTAGCACTGATATATACGGAATGTGGATCCAGTTCTGCTAAAATCTGTGGAATTGCCTTATCTACCAGCGAGTCGATGTTCACGGGATCTACATATTGGTCATCAATAAGGTGGAGCAGGTTGTTCAGACGGTTGCTTCCACTATTGATAACGTTGAGGCGATTTCCAGAGAAATGGTTGGAAAAGAATGTTCCGATGATAATGCCTATCACAACACAGAATGCCATGATGAATGGCATAAAGCGGTTGGTCTTATTCTTACTCATGTTCATAACAATTCTCTTTTTACTAACGTTTTATCTATCTTATCTCTAATCTTCTTCAGAAGCTGATTTTTCATCAGGATTGAGGTATTCTACCTTGATTCCTGCCCGTTGCATCAGTTTGATACCATCGTCCAGACGGTATTTCTCTGCATATACAACACGCTTGATGCCCGACTGTATAATCAGTTTGGCACATTCTATACATGGAGAGGCGGTGACGTAAAGCGTACTTCCCTCACTGTTATTGCTGCTGCGGGCCAGTTTCGTAATAGCATTAGCCTCCGCATGGAGAACGTATGGCTTGGTTACGTTGTTATCCTCACAGACATTTTCAAATCCGCTCGGTGTACCATTGTAGCCATCACTGATAATCATTTTATCTTTTACAACCAGTGCACCTACCTGTCGGCGTTTGCAATAGCTGTTTTCTGCCCATATACGTGCCATTCGCAAATAGCGAAGGTCGAGCTTGGTTTGTTTGGAAAGTTCGTTTGCCATCCTCTTATCCTTTATGTTGTACCTTGATTTCGTTACGTTCCAGCAGTGCATCGATGGTTGGCTCTTGTCCACGGAACCGTTTGTAGAGAACCATAGGATGCTCTGTTCCACCCTTAGAGAGTACGTTGTCACGGAAACTTTGAGCAGTCTTCTGGTCGAAGATTCCATTTTTCTTGAATACACTGAAAGCATCAGCATCCAGTACTTCTGCCCATTTGTAGCTATAATATCCTGCGGCATAACCTCCTGCCATGATGTGGGAGAACTGTACGGTCATACAGGTTTCCTGCAACTGTGGCAATATCATCGCCTTTTTCCAGGCTTCCCTTTCATAAGGCATGATGTCGGCAGTAAATTCTTTCTTTTGGGTGTAGTATGCCATGTCAAGCAATCCGAAACTTACCTGGCGCAAGCAACCGTAGGCTGTCATGAAGTTGCGACTCTTCATGATGCGCTCTATGAGTTCATCTGGCAATGGTTCACCTGTCTGATAGTGGAAGGCAAATGTACGGAGAAAATCTTTCTCTATTGCATAATTCTCCATAAACTGTGATGGCAACTCTACGAAGTCCCACCATACGTTGGTTCCCGAAAGACTCTCGAAGCGGGTATTGGCAAACATGCCGTGAAGACTGTGACCAAACTCATGGAGGAAGGTTTCTACTTCTCCTAATGTCAAGAGAGCAGGCTTTTCCTCTGTTGGCTTGGTAAAGTTCATTACCACACTTACGTGAGGACGTATGTTGTTGCCCTTATGGTCTATCCACTGTCCCTGGAATTCAGTCATCCAGGCACCTCCTTGCTTACCCTTGCGAGGGAAGAAGTCGGCATAGAATACTGCCAGATAACTTCCGTCTTTATCAAACACCTCGTATGCCTTGACGTCTGGGTGGTATACCGGTATCTCTTTGTTCTCTTTAAAGGTAATGCCATACAGTTTGTTGGCGAGGCCGAAGACACCGCCTATCACTTTATCCAGCTGGAAATAAGGGCGAAGCATTTCTGCATCGAGATTATATTTTTCCATCTGGAGTTTATGTGAATAGAAGCCGAAATCCCATGGTTGCATTTCGAAATCTTCACCCTCCAACTTCTTGGCAAGGGCTTCCACTTCTTTCACTTCCTTTTCTGCCGTTGGCTTATAAGCCTCTATCAGGTCGTTGAGAAGTTTATATACATGTTCTGTATTGCTTGCCATACGGTGGCGAAGAACATAGTCGGCATAGGTTTCGAAACCGAGCAACTGAGCGAGTTCTCTGCGCAGGTTTACCAATCGTTTGCAGATTTCCAGGTTGTTCTGCTCGTTATCATGGGTACATACCGTATTGCGTGCCATATACATCTGTTTACGGAGTTCGCGCTGGGTAGAGTAGGTCATGAAAGGAGAATAACTTGGATAGTCGAGTGTGAAAATCCAGCCTTCTTTTTCCTGCTCTTTAGCGGTATGTGCAGCAGCTGCTTTTGCTGTCTCTGGAAGTCCGTCGAGTTGTGCTTCGTCTGTGATATGGAGCGTAAATGCCTTGTTTTCTTTCAAGAGATTCTGTGAGAACTGCAGTGTGAGCATACTGGCTTCTTCTGTAAGTTTGCGAAGTTTCTCTTTACCTTCTTCATCTAAAAGTGCACCACTGCGTACGAATCCGTCATAGCTGGTGTCCAGAAGCATCTTCTCTTCAGGAGTCAGTTCTCTGTTGGGATGATCGTGAACGAACTTGATGCGCTCGAAGAGTTTCTTGTTCAGCGTGATGTCATTTGCGTGCTTGGTGAGAATCGGACTCATCTTCTGTGCAATCTCTTCCATCTCATCGCAGGTTTCAGCACTCATCATGCAAGAGAAAACGTTAGATACACGGCTCAAGAGGTCGTAATAGTGTTCGCCCTTTTCTGTATCAACTCTTGCAATGGTATTCTCAAAGGTTGGTTCTGCAGGATCGTTTACGATCTTGTCTGTGGCTTCGTCATCACGGCGGATTCCCTCCATGAATGCTGGTTCATAATCTTCGAGACGGATTCGTTCGAATGGTACTGTATCGTGCGGTGTATTGTAAGGCACGAAGAATGGGTTGGTTCTATTTTGTATTGTATTGTCTTGCATATTGTTACTTTTTAGCTGCAAAGTTAGCAAAAAAATGCGTTATTGCCTTGATAATAAACGTTTTTAACTTATATTTATCGGTCGTTATACTTTCTTTAGCGTTTGATGAGATTTTCCAGTGCAGGGATATAGATTTTGCCTCGTTCTAGCTGGATAAGTCCTTCTGACTGTAGTTCGTTGAGGGCTTTGGATACATAGATGCGTTTTACATTCATCTCTTCTGCCAAACGGGTCATCTTGATATGAAAGATTTTCTCGCCTGCCGGGCGGACGCTGTGGCTCTCGAAGAAACGGATCAGACGCTCACTCAGTGTCTTGGCAGGAACTCTGAACAGTCTGCGGTTGTTCTTTTGGGATTGGGTGCAGACCAAGTTCAGAAGATTGATGCGGAATATTTCATATTCATCGGATAACTTCATGATCTCTTGCTTGCTGACTGACATGATGCTGCAGTTGTTCTTTGCCACATAAGTGTGGGTGAAGCGCTGGGTAAGACCGAAAAGTCGTTCCAGCTGGAATGATTCCGGTGCCGAAATGTCTTCTTCTACCTGATAGCCGTAGTCATCTGCCTGGGTTATCACCTTAATGTCTCCACTGATTAAATAATATAGACGTGTACAACTGCTGCCTTCTTCAACTATAGTTTCACCCGCTTCCAGTTTTTGAAAGTCAAAACGGGTTTTACCAGCTACATTTTGGAAGTCATAGCGAGTCATTCCCAGGAATAATGGGAGTGATAATAAACTGTCGTATAGTCTATTGGTTGACATGTAAGTTTATTTATTTAATATCTTGTTTTGTAGAGATGGTGAATACCAAATCTTGTTTTGTCCTTTCTCGTCAGCATAGATGAGATATGCACAGAGGTCCGGATGCTTTTTCAGAATCTGTTTTGCGCCCTCCATTCCCATTACCATAAACGAGGTAGCATAGGCATCGGCTGTAGCACAGTTCTTGGCTAAAACCGTTGCAGATAAGATGTTATGCTGTACAGGATAGCCTGTTTTGGGGTCTATGGTATGTGCATACTTCTTGCCGTTTTTATAATAGAAGTTTCTGTAGTTACCACTCGTAGCCATGGCTATGTCGGTAATATCAAGTACATCCTGTATTTCCTGGCTTGTATTGGTAGAATCGTCTGTTGGCTTGTTGATACCAATATGCCAAGGCACTTGTTTCTCGCTAACACCGTTTACTACGATTTCTCCACCAATCTCAACCATAAAGTTGCTGATACCTTTCTTTTTCAGGAATCTGGCAACGATGTCGCTGCCATATCCTTTGGCGATAGCAGAACAGTCAAGCATGATCTTAGGATTTTGCTTGATGATGCGTCCCTTTTCCAAGGCTACTTTCTCATAACCAACCAGCGTTTTGATACTGTCTATCTTGGCTTTCGTAGGAGATACCCCCTGCTTGAATCCAAAGCCCCAGAGGTTTACCATTGGGGCAACCGTGATATCAAAGGCTCCATTGGTATCTTTTGAGATGCTTTCTGCCATGCGGAATACTTCGGTAAACATTTCGTCTACCTCAATATCTTTACCTTGGTTTACTTGTGTGATGACAGAGGTTTTATTGAAGGGAGACAAGGATTGGTCTACCTTCTTGAGCTCTGCTTCTATCTCTTGCTGGTAATTGGTATCACTCTGATAGGTAATGTGATAGATGGTGCCAAAGATAAAACCAGTATCTTTCTGATAGGGCGTATTATGCTGCTGGCGTATGATAACGATGGTACCAACGATAAGTATCAGCAGAAACGGAATCTGCCAGATAAGTTTCTTTTTTTTCATATTATGATGTCTTTAAATCTCTAGGGTTACATTGAATGTTCCGCCAAGGCGAGAACCTCCTTGCTTGCCGTAGCCTGGCACATACCAGGTGTTGCCTAATTCTCCATCGTTCTTGAAGAGGCGGCGTTTGTATCTGAAACTCCAGCCCATACGGACGGGACCCCAAATCTTGGCATCTATACCTATTACGCCTTCCAACCAATGATAGTTGCAGGAAATGCCATTTCCACCATAGGGTGTTTCACCGCCCCATACTGGGTCTGTAACGGGTGGGGCACTCAGGTCATATTCATAATAGGTGCAGGCATAACGGAAACCGCCAAACAGACGGTAGTCGTCGTGCTTGTTCTTCAGAAGATTCCAGTCTACACCCAATCTGAAATAGGGAGCGCTTGTCTTGTAGGTGATTCGGGTTGCCTCATCGCTGGCATCAGCCTTTCCGTAACCCAATTCGAAAACAGGATAATACTTGTCTTTCAGATTGATACGGAGAGATGCTTCGTACTGACCATAGTCGCTAACCATCAACTGTACGGGACCTATCAGGTCAACACCCACAGCCATGCCTCTAAAAAAAGGTATGGTATCTGGCTGCTGCTCTATGATCTTCTTCTTGCTTTGGGCATGACATGGGAGAACAGCAAACAGGGAAAGCATACTAGTTGCGGCTGCCAAAATATATGTAGAAATGTGCTTTGGATGCATCATAATTTACCTCTTTTTGATTGATGACTATTGAATCAATATAATTGTGAGTAGTCTTTACATCGGTTATTGTATGGAAGAACGATGGACTGCAGTCTACCGACTCAAAATGAGAGCGGTTTTCCTTTGATACTGTCACGGTGTCCTTGAATACTTGCTTCGATAGGGTATGTATCTCGAAAAACAGTACGTCTTCATTCTGGCTGTAACTCATAGGCAGGCTGAAACTGTCTACGTCTACATCCTTATTGATCAGCACGCTATCTGTTCCTTCTATCTTTTTCGTAGAAATCGTTAGCGTGTCTTTTAGCGTCTTGTTGTCGCCCATCAACTTATATTTGGTATATACCGTATTGTTGAGTGGACAGTCGAGAGATGTACATCCCACCATGGCGAGAACCATGAAAATGACGAAAGGTATTATTTTCCGCATCTTATTTCTTTTTCTATTTGATAATCGTTACGGTTCGGGTTCTGACGGCTGATAAGGTCGCCCAGGAATCCGGCAAGAAACAGCTGACTACCCAACACCATTGCTACAAGAGCAATAAAAAAGTAAGGTGAATCTGTAATGAGATGTCCGTAGATGCCGTTGTGCAGGTCGATGGCTTTGTCTATGCCTAAGCCAATGAGCGATAGGAAGGCTATGAAGAATACGACGCTACCCAGGAAGCCGAATACGTGCATTGGCTTTTTGCCAAAATTGCTCAGGAACCAGAGAGTCATCAGGTCAAGATAACCATTTACAAAGCGGTTCCATCCCATAAACTTTGATTTGCCGAACTTTCTTGCCTGATGATGAACAGGCTTTTCGCCTATCTTGGCAAAACCTGCATTCTTGGCTAGATATGGGATATAACGGTGCATCTCACCATATACCTCAATATTCTTAACTACGTCGAGGCGATAAGCTTTCAGACCGCAGTTGAAGTCGTGCAGATTGTGTATGCCGCTTACTTTGCGTGCAGTAGCATTGAAGAGTTTGGTAGGGATGGTCTTGCTCAGAGGATCTCCTTCTTTACGGTTCTGCTTGTAACCTGACACGAGGTCGTATCCCTCTTTCTTAATCATCTGGTAGAGTCCCGGAATCTCATCTGGGGAATCCTGAAGATCGGCATCCATGGTGATGACAACATCGCCCTGCGCTTCTTTGAAACCACAGAAGAGTGCTGGGCTCTTTCCATAGTTCCTGCGGAATTTGATACCCTTTACTTGCTCGTTCTTCTCAGCAAGTTCTTCTATGACGTTCCATGAACGGTCGGTAGAACCGTCGTTCACAAAGATGACTTCATAAGTAAAATCGTTTGAGACCATTACTCGCTTTATCCAGGCGAAGAGCTCTGGTAACGACTCTTCCTCATTGAAAAGAGGAATTATTACTGAAATATCCATTATCTTGTATTTATCTGTTTGTTTCTTATTTATTGTTATTTTGTATGCTGTTGTTTATCCTTCTTTGCCATTACAGCAGCAATAATCGGACTGAGTACAGCACCTACTACCAGGTCGGTAATCATAAACATCGAAGCCCAGGCTATCGGTTTCATCATACTGACGGCATCAAGAAGGGTTTTAGATTCTTCTGCAGTTAACTGATACGCTTGTGCCACAATCTGATAGTTGGTTTGCAGTTGGTTCATGAATAGGCCTGTATCCATAAAACGGAACCAAAGATATTGTACAAGGGTAAGCAGAAGGGTTGCATTGAAGAATGTCTGGATGCAATAGTAGAATGCATGACGGAAAGAGATATGTCCGTCTCTTGCATAGTCACGGAATGCCTTCAGTCGCTTGGCCACAACAAATGGGGTTGCTATGATGAGAATGTTGGAAATAAATCCCAGCATCTGATATTGCGGGTCTACTGCCAGCATGGTACATACGAAACTGACAATCCAGACAGCTCCGAGGATGGCACCATCTTGCCGGGCGAATGCTTTGGTTTGTCTTATCTTGCCTGTGTCGATGATAATCGTTTTAACCTTATGCATTTGCTGGCTTGTTTTCTTTTCTTCTTGATTCTCGTTATTTTCTGTATTCATTTTTAAATTGTATTTCTACGGATGTGACATATCAATTTGCAAAAATACAACTTTTTTATTATATAAGGTGTAAAGGGTGAAAATATTTATATATAATTAAAGATAGAACCTCGTAAAACTGGAGTTTCAGGTGTAAAGTTATGATATATATATGTAAAAGGGTATGTAACGAAAAAAGGAACCTTCTAAAAGAAGATTCCTTTTTGAGCCTCTTGTCGGATTCGAACCAACGACCCCGAGATTACAAATCACGTGCTCTGGCCAACTGAGCTAAAGAGGCGGGTGGACAAGCGATTCATATCGCACCGCTACAACCAAGTACCCTTGCTATGTTCCCATCCTGGGGGATTCCGAGGGAGCTGGTCGTATGAGACTTGTCCGTCTCAATTTTTAAGCGGGTGCAAAGATACGGTTTTTCTTTGAAGCCGCCAAATGTTTTGCTAAAAAACTTTAGTTATTTAACGTTCGTTTGCTAAAAATCGACTACTGTAATGCCTGATCCGCCAAATTGTACGTGTTCATCTGCATAATGGGTCACATTAGGTACGCTGCTCAGATATTGGCGAATGAGCTGTCTTAGGATGCCATTTCCCTTTCCGTGAAGGATTCTGACTCTTGGCATTCCTACCAGGATAGCATCATCGATGAAGTATTGTACCGCATTAAGTGCTTCATCGCCTCGCATTCCGCGAACGTCCAGATCCTGGTGGAAGTTGGATTTATGTGAGTCAATGGTCTTTCTGGTTTCCTTACTGATACCGTATGATGCCAGATTTTCCTTGCGCTCTTCTGTCTTGTCTGCATTTTCAACAGGAGTTGTTGCATGCTCCAAACGGTTCAGGCGCATCTTGGTTCTCATTCCTCCAAATACGGCAGTTGCTGTATCTCCAGTAATGTTTTCTATCTTTCCGACAGTAGTCAGTCCCTTGATGCGAACCGTATCACCAACCTGAATTTCACGTTTGCTTTCAGCTTGAGTCTTGTTCTGTGCATTCCTCAGTGCTGCTGCAGCCTTCTCCTGATTCTCTTTCTTTTCAGCTTGGCGCTTGGCATGGCGCTCTTTGCGTTGTTGAATCTGAGCTATCTTGCGGGCAATCTTGTCATCAGCCTCCTTGGAATCAATTTCCTGAACCTCTTGCTTGAAGGCATCAAGTTCCTGACGGATACGGCGCGTTTCTTCTTTTTCAGCCTGGCTTTCTTTGATTTCCCGGATGGCGTTCTCTATTCTCTTGTTACTTTCTTTCAGAAGTTCTGCAGCTTCTTCTTTTGCCTTTTTGAGAATTGCCTTTCTGCTTCGCTCTATATCCTCAATGTCGTTTTCGTACTTGGAGATTGTTTTCTCCATGTCTTTTTCACGCTGATGGATATTCTGGCGTTTGTTTTCCCAATATCGCTTGTCACGAACAATATCCTGCAGATACTTGTCGCTTTGAATGTATTCTGAACCAACGATATCTGATGCTTCCTTGATTACTTCTTCGGGTAATCCAATCTTTCTTGCAATTTCAATAGCAAAGGAAGAACCAGGTCTGCCGATAGCTAATTGGAAGAGGGCTTTCATCTCATGGCGGTCGTAGAGCATGGCGCCGTTAACCACTCCTTCATGGCTGTCGGCAAAATGCTTCAGATTCTGATAGTGGGTGGTAATCACACCGTAAGCCTGCTGTTTGCAGAACTTGTCGAGTACTGCTTCGGCGATAGCACCACCTATGCCTGGTTCTGTACCTGTACCAAACTCATCTATCAGAATGATGGTCTCGCCATTGGCTGCCTTCATCATATTCTTCATGTTCAGAAGATGAGATGAGTAGGTACTCAAGTCGTTCTCCAGACTCTGTTCGTCACCGATATCAATCATGATGTTTTGGAAGACGCCTGTCTTTGAACGCTCACTTACAGGGATACTCAAACCGCATTGCAGCATATACTGCAATAATCCGACGGTTTTCAGACAGACAGACTTACCACCTGCATTTGGACCGGAGATGATAAGAATGCGTTTGTCCTGTGTAAGCATGATATCCAACGGAACTACTTTCTCGTTTTTTTTCTGTAGAGATAGCTGCAATAATGGGTGTATCGCACGGGTCCAGTCTATGTGTGGATGGTTTTCAACCTCGGGTTCTATGGCTTTGAAGATATTAGCCAGTTTTTGCTTGGCTTGTATCAGGTCAATGATGGCAAGAAAACGGTAACTGTCCAGAATTTCTTTGGAGTATGGGCGTACCTTGTTGGTGAAGTCGGTGAGGATGCGGATGATTTCTTTTCTCTCTTCACCCTCCAGTTCACGTACACGGTTGTTTGCCTCTACCACCTCGGTAGGTTCTATGAAGACAGTTTTACCTGTGGCACTCTCATCGTGTACGATACCTTTGATTTTACGCTTAAGAGTAGGGATGACGGGAATAACCAGTCTGCCATCACGCAGGGTAGGGGTAACATCTTTTTCTACGATGCCTTCACTTTGTGCCGAGCGCAATATACTATATAAGGTACGTGAGATGCTGCCCTCTGTCTTTGCCAGTTCTCTGCGAATCTGAAGAAGTTCAGGGGTTGCATTATCTCTTATCTTGCCGAATTTGTCAAGTATCTGGTCGATGCGCTGAATCAGTTGTGGAAAAGTAACTACATCCTGTGAAAGGCGATGTAGGGCTGGGTAGGGATACTTTTTCTCTCTTTTCCATCCGTCTTCCGGCTCGTTATCGTCATCGCTGTGATTCAATATTTTTACCATGTCTGATATGGTAGACAGTGAACGTCGCAAGTCAAACAGCTCGTCCTCCTCCAGGTGACTGTTTTCTACACGGATACGGAGGATGCTCTCCCTTACATCATAGAAATATTGTAGGGGAAAGTCTTCTACTTCCTCCATCAGTCTGCGGAACTCACGCACCTGCATGAGCCATTCGTTAACTTGTTCTGCATCGCTGCTGAATGTCATCTTGTCTACCTGTTCCTTTCCGAGTGGAGAGAGGCATCTTTCGCGCAGCATCTTGCGGATTTCGTTGAATCCTATCTTATTTTCAAAATTATCTGGATATATCATGGGTGCAAAGGTAGTGCAAATCGAAGACAATACAAAATAAAAAAGCATTTTTTTATTTTTATTGTTGAGATTCGGTCTGTCTTATTAGAAAGTAGTGTATTTTCCTCTACCAAATGTTTGAACTGTTAAGTGTATTCTTGGCATTTCCGGGTGTAAGTTTCTTCTTAATTCCGGTAAGGTATTTTGCCCAGTTCGCATCAGTTCTTCTGTTCCAGACGTCGCCTAAAAAAGCAGCTCCGCCAAAGTTCCATGCTTTTAACTGTGGGATATATTCAGGGATGACACCTCCTAATGCGACTACCCGCTCGTTGATGATTCCATTGCTGCCTGCTTCCTCTAAGTCTTTGTTAGAGAAGGAATGCTTGTAGCCTTTCTTCGAAATACTGTCAAAGATTGGACTGAGAAAAACATAATGACACGTAGGCTTGAGAATCGTGCTCTTTTCGTCTTTACTCTTTGGTGATATAGGCTGGAGAGCTTGTTCTACTTCCTTGAAACTATGGCAGGATTGTGAGATGCTTCCTTGAAAGCCTTTTGGAATCTCGTGGTTTCTTCTGTTAAGATGAATACCATGAAGATGAAATTCCTGACAAAGTTCGAAGTGATCGTGTACTACGATCTTTTTATGCCATTTCTTGTCGATTTCCTGTATCAGTCGCTTACACTCCTCTATATTTGATTCTGGTTTGCGCAGATGTAGCAGGTCTATACCTGCTTTAAAGAGTTGGTTGATATAGGTTGATTCATTCTCTATAAAATCGGGCAGAGTGATTACTATCCATTTCATATTCGTTGTGATTTTATTTCTTTATATAAAGGTGTTGGCTGTTATTTGATAAACAGTGCGTTGGGTTCATAGAAATGATTCACCGGACCATGACCTTTTCCTATCTGTACATCTTTTCCTGCCAGAATTGCGCCTGAAAGATAGGTTTTTGCCATGGCGATAGCTGTATTCATATCCATTTCTCTTGCCAGATAAGAAGTGATGGCTGAGGATAGGGTACAACCTGTACCATGGGTATTGCGTGTGTTTACGCTATGGCCTCGATAACTGGTAATAGGTTTTCCGTCTTCGAAGAGGTAATCAATCTTTTCTGCTCCCTGGAAATGGCCGCCTTTGATGAGTACATATTTACAGCCTAACTTACTGATGGCTAAAGCTGCGTTCTGGATGTCTTCCTTATTCTGTATCTTCATTCCTGCCAGTATCTCTGCTTCCGGGATGTTAGGTGTTAGCAGGGTAGCTAGTGGTAATAACTCCTGTATGAAAATGCTGAGAGCGTCCTCCTGCATGAGTCTGCAACCACTGGTGGAAACCATCACGGGGTCAATGATGAGATGCTGATATTCTCCTTGGTATCTTTTCAGGGCTTCAGCAATAGCCTGGATAGTGGTACGGTCGTTAACCATACCTACTTTGATGGCATCTGGGTGGATGTCGTCCATCACAGCTTCTATCTGGCCCTTTACTATTTCGGGGTTGATGTCTTGGATGGCATAAACTCCCAGGGTGTTCTGTACGGTAATGGCTGTAATGGCCGATGCGGCATATACGCCTAGTGCTGACATTGTCTTGATGTCAGCTTGTACGCCGGCTCCTCCGCAACTGTCTGAGCCAGCTATTGTCATTGCTGTATAATATTTCATAATTCCTATTAACTTCTTGCTTTTCCTCTAAAACTGTTTCTTACCAGGGCTGATTCACAGGTCTCACAGAGATGTTCTGTGGCTTGATGGTGCTTGAAACCTTCTATCATGGCTTGGGCACGGGGTGAAGCCAGAATTTCTTCCAGCGATTGCTCAAGCAGGTTCCCTAGTGCCACATCTCCGTTATGGTCCAGACAGCAGGGTACCAATGTTCCGTCTGCCAATACGCCTATCTGTTTGAGTAGGGCTTTACAGAAAACTTCTCTTTTTTCTTCTCTGATGCCTGATTCCAGGTTTTCTTTTGTCATTTCCTTTTCTTCGATATGGTTATCAAAGTTGGGCCATTCGAATTTCCTGTCAAACTCCAGATAGAGATTATTGGCAAGTCTGTAACCGTCAGGTCGTTCTTTCCAGGGCTTGGGAACAAATTTTTCGATGTGCTCCAT